>JAYUUK010000001.1:0-6689 GCA_043754595.1 Roseiflexaceae bacterium
GGCTTGGGCAGCGCCTTGAGAAAATCGTTGGCCTGCACCCACTGACTGTCAAAGTCGGCGCGCAGCACCAGATCGCCAGAGACCACCACGAGGTCGGGCGCGAGCGCGCCGAGCTCTTCGACGACCCTGGCCGCAGCGTCGACATCGAACAGCGGGCCGGCGTGCAGATCTGAAACATGGACGATTTTGAACTGCACGTCATTTCACCTTTGCTGCTGACTTCTCGCGCGCCAGACGCACCAGCGCGCGCCCGATCAATGCCGCCTCGACCCCGAGCGCCACTACAAACCCGTATTTGACGATGCTCACCAGCACATCCATCAGGTCATCCTCTTCGTTGTCACTTGCCGCGCCGACGCTGCTCGTATGCAGGAATGATGCCGCTGCGCCTTTGCATCAGATCGCTCGGCGCGAGGCCTGCGGCACTTGGCCTTTAATCGCTGCGCGAGGGCGTGTGTCTCCCGCAGTGCGTGGGCCGCTGCGCGGTGCCCGATCCGGCGTGCCGCCCCCGTCCAGGCTAATCGCAAGCGGCCCAGATCGCGGGCTGCCGCTTCGTTGGGGCTTCATTGGCGCTTCGTCGCCGCCAGGCAATCCTATACATCCCGTCTCCGCCCGGTGCTCGGCGAGCTGCCCGGCACGCTCCGGGTCAATTGTAGCATGGCTCGTGTAGCACGGGCCGTGCCGGTGGTATAATCGCGGCATCGCTATGGGGTTTGGGGCGCGGCCCCAGTTAGGATACACCCAATGACCGTCAACTATGTGCGCTGGCTGCGCGGCTACGTCGGCCACGGGCGGCTGCTCCAGCTCGCGGTGGCCGCTTTCATCCAGGACGCCGACGGGCGGGTGCTGCTCGGCCGCCGCAACGATGTGATGCTCTGGGCGCCGCCGAGCGGCGTCGTCCAGCTCGGCGAGACCCCAGCGACCACCCTGCTGCGCGAGGTGACCGAGGAGACCGGGCTGACCGTCACGATCGGCCGCATGATCGGGCTGTACTCCGGCCGCGAGTTCGAGTGGACGTACCCCAACGGCGACCAGGCGCAGATCGTGTCGGCGTTCTTCGCCTGCGATGTCCAGGGCGGCGCGCTTACGCCAGACTACACCGAGTTTAGCGCGCTGGACTACTTCGCCCCGGAGCAGTTCCCGGCGCTGATGCCGCGCTACGCCCGCATGTTGCGCGATGCGCTCGCCGGCCGCGCCGAGGCGGCCTTCGATTGATGCGCCGCATCGCCTACCTCTCGCCGGTCAACCCCGCGCCGTCTGGCATCTCGGATTACTCCGAGGAGCTGCTGCCGTATCTCGGCCAGTACGCCGACATCACGCTGTACCTCGCCGATGGCCTGACGCCGGCCAACCAGGCGCTCCGCTCCCACCTGGAGACCCGCCCGATCCGGCGGCTCGCCGCCGACCAGCGCCGCCGCCCCTACGACGCGATCCTGTACCACATCGGCAACAGCGCCGCCCACCTTGAGATCATCGCCGCCCTGGAGCAGACCCCAGGCGTGGCGGTGCTCCACGACCTCGTGCTCCACCACGCGATGCTCCAGCGCTACGCCGCAGGGCGCGGCGGGGTCGAGCGCTACCGCGCCATCGCCGCCGCCCGCTACGGCGCAGATGGCGAGCGCGTCGCCGGGCTGATGATGCGCGGTCGCTTCACCGATGCCGCCTTCGCCATGCCGTTCTGCGAGGACGTGGTGGCCGCCGCCGATGCCGCCATCGCCCACAGCCGCTTCGTCGCCGATGCGGTGCGCGCGCTGCGCCCCGGCCTACCGGTGGCCCATATCCCGATGGGCGTGCCGCTCCCGCCAGCGCTGGATCGCGCCGAGGCCCGCGCCGCGCTCGGGCTGCCGCCCGACGCCCACCTACTCGCCTCGTTCGGCCACATCAACCCCTACAAGCGCATCGATGTGCTGCTACGCGCGCTCGCCGAGCTGCGCCGCACCGTCGGCGATGTGCGCTTCGTGCTGGTCGGCTCGGTCTCGCCAAACTACGATCTGCGCGCCGCAGTCGCTCGCGCCGGCCTGGCGGACGCGGTGCTGGTCACTGGCTACGTCAGCCGCGCGCGCTTCGAGTCCTACGTTGCCGCCGCCGATGTCTGCGTCAATTTGCGCCACCCCACCGCTGGCGAGACATCGGCCAGCCTGCTGCGGCTGCTCGGTGCCGGCCGCGCCACGCTGGTCACCGCCTCCGGCTCGTTCCGCGAGCTGCCGCCGGGCGTGGCCGCCCAGGTCGATCTCGGGGGATCCGAGGAGGATCTGATCGTGGCCTACGCCACGCTGCTGCTGCGCCAGCCGGCCATCGCCGCCGCCGTCGGTGCCCGCGCCCGCGCCTACGTCGCCGCCGAGCACACGCTGGAGCGCTCGGCCGCCGCCTACGCCAGCTTCCTGGCCGCCCGCTACGGCTGGGGCGATCTCCCGCCGCAGCGCCCGCCGCTCTGGCATCTGGAGAAGGCCGCCGCCGTAGAGCGCGCGCCACCGCCCCGTTTCACCGCGCCGCCGGTGGCCAGCGTACCGCCCGATCGGGCTGACGCCCCACTGCCTATCGCCGCGCTCGCCGAGGCCATCGCCGGCATTGGCGGCGATGCCAGCGATGCGCCGCTGCTGCGCGCCGCAGCGAGCGCCGCCGCCGAGCTCGGCCTCGGAGGCGAGCGATGACCCGCCGCGTCGCGCTGCCGCTGCTGCTCGCGCTCATGCTGCCGCTGCTGACGCTCGCTGCCGCTGTCTGGGCCGATAACGACGCCAACCGCGGCGTGACCTTCGCGCCTGCCGATCGGCCGATCCCATTCGCCGACGCGCCGCGACTGGGCGTCAACGCCTACAACCTCCAGTTCGAGCCAGACCCGGCTGCGGTGACCCGCACGCTTGAGCTGGCGCACGACCTCGGGGCGCGCACGGTGCGCATCCAAATGCCCTGGGAGGATGTCGAGATCCACGCCAAGGGCGATTTCCAGGATCGGCGGCAGCCCGGCAATGTGCGCGACGCGTGGGAGAAGTACGATGTTATCGCCGACGAGTCGCGGCGGCTGGGGCTTGAGCTGATCGTCAGGATCGACCGGCCGCCGCGCTGGGCGCGCGCCGCCACCGCCGATGACCCGCAGTTCCTCGCCGGTCTGGCCGAGAACGCAAACTCCACCGCCCCGCCCGATCGGTTCGAGGATTTTGCCGACTTCGCCGGCGCGGTGGCGGCGCACTTCAAGGGCCGCATCCGCTTCTATCAGATCTGGAACGAGCCCAATCTGTCGTACGAGTGGGGCTGGCGCCCCCCCGACCCCGAGCGCTTCGTGGCGCTGCTCGGCGTGGCCAGCGCCGCCATCCGCGCCGCCGACCCGCAGGCCACGATCCTGTTCCCCAGCCTCTCGCCCACCGACGGCAAGGAGCCGCGCATCGCGCCGATGAGCGAGCTGGAGTATCTGGACCGCGCCTACCGTGCCGGCGCTGCGCCGCACTTCGATATCATGAGCGCACAGGGCTATGGCCTCGGGCAGCCGCCAGATGAGCACCGCTACGTCAGGCTGCGCTGGAGCCCGCGCCGCCCATTGACCGACCTGGACCGCCCGATCGACACCCGGATCGATGTCTCGCGGGTGGTGCTGCTCCACGAGGTGATGCTGCGCCACGGCGATGACAAGGCGGTCTGGATCTCCGAGTTTGGCTACAACAGCGCGCCGGAGGGGATTCCAAACCGCGACGCCTGGGGGCCGCCGGTGAGCGAGGCGCAGAAGGGCGAATACCTGATCGGGCAGATCGAGCGGGCGCGGCGCGAGTGGCCCTGGCTGGGCGTCATGAACCTGTGGATGCTGCGCTGGGGCGGCTACCAGCAGCCAGACCCAAACGACCCGACGCAGTACTTTGCCGTCGTCGGGCGGAACTACGCGCCGTTGCCGAGCTATGATGCGCTGCGGCAGTTCATGGTCGGCGGCGAGGTGGCCGGCGTCGGGTCGCACACCGGCGACCACCCGGCGCTGGTGGCCGATGGCGCGGGGCGCTACACCCTGCGCTTCGCCGGCGAGGCGCTGCGGCTGCGCGCCGGCACAATCGTGGCGATCGACGGTGCGCAGCGCGCCCCCGGTTCGTCGGTGGCCGGGCTGCCGCTGGCGACCCACAGCGCCACGATCCTGGCAGACGCGCCGCCGGAGTTTGTGGTGAGCCGCGCCGCGCCGAGCGCGCTGGCATGGGACGTGGCGCTGCTGCTGCCGCTGCTGTGGCTGGTGTGCGGCTGCGGCTGGCTCGCGGCGCGGCGGTGATGGAGGGGCGCGGCGGTGATGTCGTGGGCGGGTAGAGGCGGCGGCAGGGGGAGCGGGGCGGGTAGGAGCGGGTGCATACCAACACTATGAATAAACGAACCGCGGCGCTCTGCGCCGGCATGCTCGTCGGTCTGTGGCTGTTTCTACTCGATCGCGGCCCGGCGGTGCAGCTGCCGGGGCTTGCGCTGTTTCTGGCATGCGCCATCGCCCGGCCGGACCTGGCGCTGGCGTTTGTGCCGCTGACGGTGCCGCTGTACCTCATCCCGGCCAACCTCGGCGGGCTGCGCGGCGGCACGACGTTCATCCCGCTGCACGAGGCAGCGCTGGCGCTGGCGGCGCTGGCGGCGCTGATCCGCGCCGTGGCCGCCCGGCTGCGCGGCTTCCCGCTGCGGCTCAGCCCGCCGCCGCTCGCGCTGCCGATAGCGCTGCTGCTGTGCGCCGGGGTGGTGGGCGTGGTCATCGCCGTGCCTGAGGGGCGGGCCGCCGCGCTGCGCGAGCTGCGCTGGATGCTCGTCGAGCCGCTGCTGTTCTACGCGCTGCTGTGCGGCGGGGCGCGCGATGACGCGCCATCGGCACAGCGCCCGCTTCACCCGGCCGTCGTCGGGCTGCTGGCCGCCGGCGTCTGGGTCGCCGGCGTCGGGCTGCTCCAGGCGGTCGGCGTGGATCTGGTGCCGTACTTCGGCGTGCAGCGGCAGGGGTTTGGCGCGAGCCAGGTGGAGACCGGTGGCGTGCTGCGGGTCAGTTCGGTGTTCGGCCACCCCAACAACCTCGGGCTATTCCTCGGGAGGGTCTGGCCGACCGCCGCCGCGCTGGCGCTTGGCGCGCTGCCCGAAGGCGCGCGGCGGCCACGGGCGGTGGCGCTGGCGGGCGTCGCCATTATCTGCCTGGCCGGCATCGCCGTCTCGTTCTCGCGCGGGGCGTGGCTCGGCGCGCTGGCCGCCGCCGGGGTGCTGACGCTCGGCGCGCTCTGGGGGCAGCGTGGGACCGGCGGCGCGCGCCGGGGCGTTACTATGCTGCCGCTGGCCGCCGTGGCGCTGGCGCTGGCGCTGGTGCTCGGGCTGGCGCTGACGCTGCGCGGCGGCGTGGCTGGCGGCAGCGCCGACGCGCGGCTGCTGCTGTGGCGCGAGGCGCTGGGCTACCTAGCGGCGCGGCCGTGGGGGCTGGGGCTGGACCAGTTCTACTACTACCACAACCCCGAGTTTGGCCGCTCGCTGATCGACGCGTCGCTGGTCGGTACCTCCGAGCAGTTCGCCGCCCACCCGCACAACCTGCTGCTGGAAATGTGGGTCGCGGTCGGGCCGCTCGGCGCGCTGGCCTTCGCTGCCATCATTGTCGCGGCGCTGCGGCGCGGCGCGGCATCGCTGGCCAGCGGCGACGCGCTGGCGCTGGGGGCGGTGGCGGCGCTGGCGGCGGCGCTGACCCACGGACTCGTCGATCGATTCTACTTCCTGCCCGATCTGGCGATCACCTTCTGGCTGCTGGTGGCGGCCTGCGAGTTGACGGAACGCCGGGTTTCCGCTACCATCCGCCGCTGAACACCATCGATAAGGCACTCCTCATATGACAGCTGTATCCGCCGCCATCTTTCGCGCCTACGATATCCGCGGCGTGGTGGGCCGCGAGCTCTCCGAGGATGTCTACAGCATCCTCGGCCTTGCTGCCGGCACCTTCTTTCGCCAGCGCCAGCGCCGCCGGATCGTCGTGGCCCGCGATGCCAGGCTGACATCGCCGGCCTTCGCCAGCGCGCTGATCGCCGGGCTGCGCGCCGCCGGCTGCGATGTGATCGACATCGGCATGGTACCGACGCCGCTGATGTACTTCGCCGTCTCCTGGCTCAAGGCCGACGGCGGCGCGGTGGTGACTGCCTCGCATAACCCGCCGGAGTTCAACGGTCTCAAGCTGCGGATCTACGAGGATCGCTTCGGCGGCGAGCCGCTCGATGGCGCGGCGATCCAGGAGGTCGGGCGGCTGGCGCTCGCCGGCGCGTTTGCCGAGGGCGATGGCGGCTACGAGCAGCGCGATGTCAGCGATGCCTACGTCGCCGATCTGGCGCGCTACTTCGCGCTGCCCAGCCCGGTGAAGATCGTGCTGGACGGCGGCAACGGCGTGGCCGGGCCGCTCGGGCTGCGGGCGTTTGCCGCCATCGGCTGCGAGGTCGTCCCGCTCTACATCGAGCCTGACGGGCGCTTCCCCAATCACCACCCAGACCCGCTCAAAGAGAAGAATATGCTGGATCTGATGGCCAAGGTGCGCGAGACCGGCGCGGCGATCGGGATCGGGCTGGACGGCGACGGCGACCGGCTCGGGGTGGTGGACGGCACCGGCGCGATGGTCTACGCCGACCAGTATATGATCGTGCTGGCGCGCGAGGCGCTCAGGGCCGGCCCCGCCCCGATCATCTACGATATCAAGTGCTCGCTAGTGCTCGACGAGGCGATCAGCTCGTTCG
>JAYUUK010000002.1:0-6659 GCA_043754595.1 Roseiflexaceae bacterium
GAGAAAGGATGTCATGACGCGGCGCATTCACTTCGGCTTTATCATGCCCGCCGGCTCGCGCGACCCAGCGCACCGGCCGACATTCGTCGCAGACCTCCACCGACTGACCACGCTTGAGCTGCGCACCAGCGAGGTGCCACCGGCGCTCAATGCGTAGTTGGGCGGCAGCAGGTCCTCTCGGTCCTCTATCTGCTGTACTCTCAAGTGGCTTAAACCAGTGCGATGCGGTCAAGAGGAACATATGCAGAACCGAGCAGAGGATCTTCCCATTCTTTCCTTTTCGTCTGCTGACGAGTTACGTGCGTGGCTCCAACAAAATCACGCAACATCAGTCGGCGTATGGGTACGGGTCGCAAAGTGCAATTCCGACTTACCGTCAGTCACCTTCGATGAGTTACTTGATGAAGGATTATGCTTCGGATGGAGCGAAAGTATGAGGCGTAAGGGCGATAATCAATCGTACTTCCAGCGCTTTACTCCTCGCCGCACCAAAGGCACGAAATCGCCGCGAAATCAAGAGCGCATCAAACGACTTACGCAGGAAGGCAAGATGATGCCTGCTGGTCTTGACGTGTTGTGAGGTTCGTTACCATAGCTCGTTTGTCAATCGCGATTCTTAAGCGGAAGTATGAACAGGCAGACGCGCGCGATCGCGTCCAGCGCATGGCACGCTGAGCGCCACAGGCCTCGTCCAGCGCCAGGATCGCGCCGCGAAGTGTTTGTGCCGAGGGGACATTTTGGACACGCGGAGCCCGGTCTCGCCATCACCCGCCACCCCGCCACCCCGTCCACCCGTATGGGCGAAGCAAGCGCACGCAGCAATTGCGTCCAGCGACTCGATCCCGCGCGCTTCGCCCCGCCACCCGCCACCTGCACATCCCCGCCCTGCGGCGCTGCGTACCTCCTCCGCCACCCGCACATCCCCGCCCTGCGGCGCTGCGTACCTCCTCCACCATGAACATCGAAGCCACGCTGCACGCCATACGCCCGCTCGCCGAAGCGATCGCCGAGGCTGGCGGCAGCGCGCTGCTCGTCGGCGGCGCGGTGCGCGACCTGCACCTCGGCCGGACGCCAGCCGATCTCGATCTGGAAGTCTATCGGCTGGAGAGCGAGCGAGTTGCCGCAGCGCTGGGGCGCGTCGGGCGGGTCGAGCGCATCGGGCGCTCCTTTTCCATCCTCAGGCTCTGGCGCCGCGACGCGCCGGTGGTCGATGTGGCCCTGCCGCAGCGCCGCCGCCTCGCGGACGATGGGCAGTTGGTGGCCGAGGCCGACCCAGCGATGACGCCCGAAGAATCGCTGGCGCGCCGGGATTTCAGCTGGAACGCGATGGCACTGACGCCCGACGGCGCGCTGCTTGACCCGTACGGCGGCTTGGCCGATATCGCGGCGCAGGTCATCCGCCACGTCGGGCCGCTGTTCGCCGATGACCCGCTGCGCGTCCTGCGGGCGGTGCAGTTCGCCGCCAGGTTCGATATGGCGCTGGCCCCGGAGACCGCGGCGCTGTGCGCTGAGCTGCTGCCGCGCGCCGCCGAGCTGCCGCCCGAGCGGGTCTGGGGCGAGTGGCAGAAGTGGGCGCTGCTCGGCGAGCGGCCGTCCGCCGGGCTGGCGGCGCTGCGCGCGAGCGGCTGGCTGGCTCACTACCCCGAGCTCGCCGCGCTCGTCGGCTGCCCACAGCGCGCCATCTGGCACCCCGAGGGTGATGTCTGGGTCCACACCGGGCTGGTCTGCGATATGGCGGCGCACATCGCTGCGCGCGAGCACCTCGACGAGCGCGGCCGCGTCGCGCTGGTCTTCGCCGCGCTCTGCCACGACCTCGGCAAGCCACTGACCACCGTCGTCGACCCCAATGGCGAGCACCGCAGCCCCGGCCACGCCGCCGCCGGCATCGCGCCGAGCATGGCACTGCTGCGGCAGATCGCCGCCCCCGAGTGGCTGGCCGACCGCGTGGCGCCGCTGGTGCGCGAGCATATGGTCCATATCAGGCTGGAGCCGAACCCGCGCAACGTGCGCCGCTTGGCCGTCAGGCTCGCGCCAGCCACCGTCGTGGCCTGGAGCTGGTTGGTGGAGTCAGATCACTCAGGCCGGCCGCCGCTGCCGCCAGGCAACCCGGCGCTGCCGATCGTGACCCTCGCTGCGCTGGTCGGGGCCGCCGATGGCAAGCCGGCCCCGCTGGTGCTCGGGCGGCACCTGCTGGCGCACGGCTGGGGCGAGGGGCCGGAGCTCGGCGCGGCGCTGCGGCAGATCTACCAGGCCCAGATCGACGGCGCGTTCGATGACGAAGAACAGGGGGTCGCGTGGGCCATCGCACACTGCGCGAAACCGTCGTGACGGCGCACGCCGCGCCATCGACCCGCTCGGCTACGGCGGCTCGCGCTGTCGTCGGAGGATAGCACCATGATCGAGCTCGCGCCAAACAACCCGTACGGCCTGGCCCTCCAGAACCCGGTGATGACCGCCGCCGGCTGCTTCGGCTTCGGCGTCGAGTACGCCAGGCTGGTCGATCTGGCGGCAATCGGCGCGATCGTGACCCGCGCCGTGGCGCTGCGGGCCCGCGCCCCGCGCCCCGCGCCGCAGCTCGCCGAGACTGCGGGCGGGCTGCTCTACAGCGGCCCGTGGGCCGCGCGCAGCGTGGACGGCGTGCTGCGCCGCCACAGCGCCGCCTGGGCCGCGATCGCCGCGCCGGTGATCGTCCATGTCGTCGCCGACCACGCCGCGGTGGCGGCCGAGCTGGCGGTGGCCGACGGCGTGGCCGGCATTGAGATCGCGCTGCCCGCCGCGCCAGCCGATGCCGCGCGGCTGATCGCTGCGGTGCGCGCCACCTGCGAGCTGCCGCTGCTGGTCAAGCTGCCGTTCGCCGCAGACCACCGCGCGCTGGCGCGGGCAGCCGCCGAAGCTGGAGCCGATGCGCTGGTGGCCTTCGCGCCGCCGCGCGCCGCCATCGCTGACGCCGGTGCGATGCGCGATGGCTGGCTCTGCGGCGCGCCGATCCGCCCGCTGCTGCTGCCGCTGCTGGCCGAGCTGTGCGGCGACGCGCCGCTGCCGGTGGTCGCGTCGGGCGGCATCGCCAGCGTCGCCGACGTGGCGGCGGCGCTCGCCGTGGGCGCGGCGGCGGCACAGATCGGCAGCGCACTCCTGCGCGAGCCGTGGCTGGCCGCCGCCTGGCCGCCTGGCGCATAATCCACACGTCGCTGCGTCAGCCTTTCACCTACGCTTGATGCAAACTTAACCTCGGCGCGCTATCGTCACGCCATACCCCGCGCCGCACCGGAGCTCCTAGGTGCGGCATCGCTCAACGAAAGCGACCGCTCTATGCTCACCGCTGTCATCCTCGATTGGGCCGGCACAGTGCTCGACTATGGCTGCCGCGCCCCGGTGGTCGCCTTCGACGCGGCGCTGCGCGAGTTCGGCGTCGCGCTGACCGAGGCGCAGATCCGCGCGCCGATGGGCACCGCAAAGCAGGATCACATCCGCGCGCTGCTCGGCACCGCCGATGGCGACCGGCAGTGGCGCCAGGAGCACGGCCGCGTCTGGAGCGAGGCCGATGTCCTGGCGATCTACGCGCGCTTCGAGCCGCTCGAGCTCGCCAGCGTGGCCAGCTACGCCGACCTGATCCCCGGCGCGCTGGAGGCCATCGGCGATTGCCGCGAGCGCGGGCTGCGGATCGGCTCGTGTACCGGCTACAACCATGCGATCATGGCCCCCATCCTGCCGGCCGCCGCCAGACAGGGCTACGCGCCAGACTGCCTGATTTGCCCCGAAGACGTGGGCGGCGGCCGACCCCGCCCCTGGATGATTTTTGAGAATATGCGCCGGCTCGCCGTCTACCCGCCGTCCTCGATCGTCAAGGTCGGCGATACGATCGCCGATATCGCGGAGGGGCGCAACGCCGGCGTCTGGAGCGTCGGCGTGACGCGCAGCGGCAACGAGCTCGGGCTGAGCCAGGCCGAGGCCGATGCGCTCGGCGAGGCGGAGCTCGCGCTGCGCACCGCGGCGATCGAGCGGCGCATGCGCGCCGCCGGTGCCCACGCAGTCATCGCTAGCATCGCCGATCTGCCGCAGACGCTGGACGCGCTTGAGGCGCGGGTGGCGCGCGGCGAGCACCCCTAGCGCAACGCGGGGGTTTGGGGCGCAGCCCAACGTCCTGGTGTCGCAGACCGCGCTCGGCATCTGTGCCTATCTGTGCCTATCTGTGGACAACCTGCCCAGCCATCAGCGGCCCATCGTATAATACCTCCGGGCCCGCCCTACCTACCGAGGTTGCCATGTCAGACACCACACTCGTCCGCGGCTGCTGCCCCCACGACTGCCCAGACACCTGCGCCACCATCGCCGAGGTCAAGGGCGGCCGCGCCATCCGCTTCTACGCCGACCCGCAGCACCCCACCACCCAAGGCTGGCTGTGCGCCAAGGTTCGCCCATACCTGGAGCGGGTCTACGCCGAGGACCGCCTCACCCACCCGCTCCGCCGCGTCGGGCCAAAGGGCTCAGGCCAGTGGGAGCGGATCTCGTGGCAGGAAGCCATCGATGCGATCGCGTCGCGCTGGCAGTCGATCATCGCGTCCCACGGCGCCGGCTCGATCCTACCCTACTCCTACAGCGGCACCCTCGGCCTGCTCCAAAACGCCGTCGCCGCCGAGCGACTCTGGAACCGCATGGGCGCCTGCGGCCTCGATCGCGGCATCTGCGGCGCCGCCGCCGAGCACGCCGTCCAGTCGACGCTTGGCGCGCGCCACGCCCCCGATGCCGAGGACGTGCTGCACAGCCAGCTGGTGCTGATCTGGGGCCATAACCCGGCCTCCACCGGCCCGCACTTCATGCCAAAGCTGCGCGAGGCCCAGCGCCGCGGCGCGTTTGTCGTCGTCATCGACCCGCGCCGCACCATCACCGCCCGCGCCGCCGATCTCCACCTGCGCCCCAACCCCGCCAGCGATGGCGCGCTGGCGCTCGGGCTGATGCACGTGATCTTCGCCGAGCAGCTCCACGACGAGCCCTGGCTTGAGGCCAATACCGTCGGCTGGCGCGAGCTGCGCGAGCGCTGCGCCGCGTTCCCGCCGGAGCGCGTCAGCGCCATCAGCGGCATCCCGGCCGAGACCATCGTCGATCTCGCCAGACGCTACGCCGCCGCATCGCCAGCGCTGCTCAAGTTCGCCGATGGGCTCCAGCGCCACGCCAACGGCGGCCAGACCGTCCGCGCGCTCTGCTGCCTCCCGGCCCTCACCGGCCAATACGGCAAGCTTGGCGGCGGTCTCTCCTACTCCACCTCCGGCTATGCCAGGTGGGATGAGCGGTCCATCGGTCACGCCGACGAGTGCCCGCCAACGCCGCGCACCATCAGCATGAACCGCCTCGGCACCACGCTGCTCGGCGAGGCCGACCCGCCGATCATGAGCCTGTTCGTCTTCGCCGCCAACCCGGTCACCTCCACCCCTAACAGCGCCAAAGTTATCGAGGGGCTGCTGCGCGACGACCTGTTCACCGTGGTCCACGAGCTGTTCATGACCGACACCGCCCGCTACGCCGATATCGTCCTGCCGGCCACGTCGCAGCTGGAGCACCTCGATCTGCACAAGGCCTATGGCCACCGCAACCTCCAGTGGAACGCGCCGGCCATCGCGCCGCTCGCCGAGTGCCGCAGCAACTGGGATGTGATGCGCGCGCTCGCCGCCGCTATGGGCTACAATGACCCTTGGCTCCAGGAGGACGCCGAGACCGCCATCGCCACCATCCTCGATGCCAGCGCCGCCGCCAACCCGTACCTCGCCGGCATCACCGTCGAGCGGCTCAAACGCGAGGGCACCGTCCCGCTCAGCTTTGCAGAAGGGGACGCTGTGCCGTTCGCCCGCCTGCGCTTCCCCACGCCGTCCGGCAAAGTCGAACTGTGGTGCGCGAACATTGCATCAGAGGGCGAAGATCCACTGCCAAACTATATCGAGCCTGCCGAGTTCGCCGCCCGCGCGCCTGGACAGCTCATCCTGATCTCTGGCGCGTCGCATCACTTTGTCTCTGGCACGTTTGGCAACCAGCCGAGCCTGCGCCGCAGGGCCGGCGAGCCGTTTGTGGAGATCAACCCGGCAGACGCGGCGGCGCGCGGCATCGCCGATGGCCAGACCGTCAGGCTGGAGAACGCCCGCGGCTGGTGTACCCTGCGCGCCGCCATCACCGATGATGTCCCGCCAGGCACCGCCGTCGCCCCCAAAGGTTACTGGGCCAGCCGCTCGCCAGATGGCCGCAACGTCAACTATCTCACGCCAGACACCCTCGCCGACTTCGCCGGCCAGAGCACGTTCCACAGCAACCTCGTCGAGATCCGCCCGGCCTAGGCGTCATGGAGAATGCCGGGCTTTTGCCCCTGGAGAATACCGGCATTTGCGCATGGATCCCTGCGTCATCACGGCGGTGTCCGAATGCCGGGCCTTTGCCCATGGAGAATACCGGCATTTGCCCACAGAGAATGCCGGCATTCGGACATGGATCCCTGCGTCATCACGGCTGTGTCCGAATGCCAGCATTTGCGCATGGATCGCTGCAGACTGCCGCGCGTCTCGGTCACTTCACTCCGTGGGGCATTCCTTCGTTCCTCAGTTCCTCCCTTCCCCGAACGTAACCCAGGACAATCGCATCTTCAATCCCTTCCAGCGGGGGTGTGGGGGCTGCGCCCC
>JAYUUK010000003.1:0-6656 GCA_043754595.1 Roseiflexaceae bacterium
TGCCTGTTCGCCGCCCTCTGGCACGCCTGGAGCCAACGCAGCGCCCGCGGCCTGAACGTCCCGGCGCTGCTCGGTGCTGCCTGGGGTGCGCCGGTGGGCTTCGTGATCAGCGGGCTAGGCGCAGCCACCTTTCTCGCCTTCGGCTTCTTTGACCTCTGGTGGCACACGATCTACGGCTTCGACGTGACCTTCGAGTCGCCGCCGCATATCGGACTGCTGCTGGGCGTGCAGATTATGATGATCGGCAGCATAACGGTCTTTGCCCAGCGCGTGCTGCGGGCGCAGGTGCGCCGGGCCTGGGCATGGCCGGTGATCGGCCTGGCAGCTGCGACGGCGATCGCGCTAGGCGGTAGCCTCCCTTTCCAGACGATCGTGCCCCCCTTCCTGCTAATCTTCGCTACATACAAGCTCACAGCGGCCCTGATCTATGTCGCCGCTTTGCTGATGGTCGTCTCGGTGGTGCGCCAGCCAGGCGCGGCAACCATGCTGGGCCTGCTATTCGTGCTGCTGCGGGCGATTACCTGGGCCTTCACAATGTGGGCCACGCCGGTCTACGCTGCCTCGCTGGACTTGTTCATGCGTGACAACATCAACAGCTTCCCCGGGATGCCCGACATGATGCCGCCCGCGCTGTTGCTGACCGGGGCGCTGGTTGACTTGAGTCTGGCCGTGGCCCGGCGGCGTGGCATGGCCGTGCGACCAGCAGTGCTGATCACTGGCGCACTGGCCGGGCTGCTCATGGCCTGGCTCTATCAGCCGCAGGTGTTCTCTGCGCCAGAAATTCTACCTTACATCGCCCAGATGCTGCCGCCGACCCTGATCCTCGCGCCAGCCGTGGGCGCGCTAGCTGGCTGGCTTGGCTGGCAGCTTGGCATACTGCTGCGCAGCAGCGCCGATTAGCCCGATTGCGGATTGAAGCGTACCGATGACAAACTGGAGGAAAATACTATGCGTCGCATCATATAACTAGCCCTGGCCATACTCATCATGAGCGCCGTGGTCATGCCCGCCCTGGCCGCCGAGACGATTGCCGTGGTACATGAGGAGCAGGTGCAGGTTGGCCCATACGCACTGACGGTCGGCTTCAGCCGCTGGCCGCTCAACGCCGACCGCTCGCTCGACATCATCTTCACACCTGCGGGCGGCATTGAGGGCCTGAGCGGCACCCTGACGCTGGTGGGCCCGAGCAGAATAGAAGAATCGCAGAGCCTGGTGCGCCACCCGCGCATGCGCTCGGTCTGGGGGCTGGACGTGACCGCGCTGCCGGAGGAGGGGCCGTGGAGCCTGGTGTTCACCATCAACGGCCCGCAGGGCCAGGGCGTTGGTCGGCTGGCGCCACTGGCGGTGGGTGCGCGCCCCGGCCCCGACCTGGCCCTCAGCTGGGCGGTCGGGCTGCTCCCGCTGTTTGGGCTGATCGGACTGGTGGTGGTCGCATGGATGCGGGTGCGACCGGGT
The DNA here is from genome assembly GCA_043754595.1 of Roseiflexaceae bacterium. GTDB lineage: Bacteria > Chloroflexota > Chloroflexia > Chloroflexales > Roseiflexaceae > JAYUUK01. The sequence goes on from JAYUUK010000003.1 coordinate 1,456, forward strand.
CGGCGGGCCGACGCTTGGAGCTGGTGAAGCTTGCCTTTTGCTATGATAGCCGTATCCGTTTCACAAAACGACTTCTACTCGCACTCTGAGACGTGGCCGCTCGACGCGCAGCGCCAGGGCGCGCCCGCGAGTGGCGGTGGAGGTAGAGGTGATGCGGTTAAACGGCAGCCGATAGGAAGGTGTGAGGGACGCGGGGCGGAGCTTAGCACGGGCGCGGGAATCGATAATCTGGACGCCATTCGGCGCGTGTGGGGCCAGCAGCGTGCTGTTCAACCCTGCCTGTTGCGTCGCGTCGGCCAGATGGTGATCGACAGCTCGATGCCCAGACAGGGTTGCTCCGCTTACTCAGTCACCTCCCGTTCAGGAGTTGCGTACAATGCGGACTGGATAAGTCAAATCCCTTCGTATACCGGATTCGAACGCGCTGTTGCAACTAATGAGTCTGGGAGGAGACACATCGTGAAAGATCCATTTTTTAAACGTGATGAGTCGTATGACTTGCTCGCAACGCACGTGCTCTACGATTTCTTGATGAGTCAGAACGCGATCGAGCGAGCACGCGCGCTTGCGGCACGGTGTCGCCGCGTGCCTCACGAGCCATCCGTGGTTGAGACGATTCTTTCCGCAATTACAGCAACGCAGAATCGCCACGGCTATATCATGGGAAGAATAGCTGTATCGCATATTGGGTTTGCATGTTTATGGTGGTTTGGCGCTGGCGCTGGCCAAGCGCAGCTGCTTCAACTCCTTGATGCGTGGCCCGAACCCGATCGATCGGATCTGCTCTGGTTTTTGCGATCAGAAGACATTGGTATCACGTCAACAGTCAACAATGTGACGTGACGTGGCGTACGTGCAGCGCGAGCGCGCCAGGTCGCTTCCAGCGCTGCACGCTGGCGCTGCCCATGGCGACGTGGAACGCGACAGGCGGCGCGGCGCTCGGGCTCGCGGCGCTCGGCGTGGCCTTCTTCCACCAGCCCGACGCGGTGACCCTCGCGTTGGCGAGGGGCATCCTGGACCTGCCCGCGTCCATGACCGCGTCGGTGCTCGCCGCGCTGTGCGGCGATGACGCGGCGTTCGCTGACTTTGTGGCGGGGTATAGCACCTTTGTCTTGGGGGGACTTGCCAGGCCGTCTGTCGCCCGATCCTTCCGGGCGCTCGATACCGTCGGCGACGACGTGCGCCTTCTGCGGATTGCCAACGATCTGGTTCCATGCGTGAACTCGTTCAGCGCCGACATCCCCGTGGCGACCGCCGACGGTACGACGCCGATCAGCGACATTCGCGTCGGCGACGTGGTGCGCGGCTTCGATGAATCCACCGGCACCACCGGGCTGTGCACCGTCACCGCCGTCATCGGCGGCACTACGACGCGCTACGTCCAGGATCTGGCGGCACCGCTGAGTCAGGTGCTGAGCGACGGGACGGCGAGCTATGTCTACGGCGCGGAGCGGCTCGCGGGCGTGACCGGCGGGGTGCGAACGTGGTAGCATGGCGATCTGCTTGGGAGTGTGCGCCAGACCACGAGCGACGCCGGTGCGGTGCAGGGGCTGGCCCGCTACGACGCGTGGGGTGTGCTGGCGAGCGGGAGCGCCGCGCTTGCGCCCTTTGGCTTCACCGGCGAGCTCCAGCAGGGCGGTGATGTCTACCTCCGCGCCCGGTGGTACAACGCCGCGCGGGGCAGCTTCGGCAGCCGCGACCCGTGGGCCGGCGACGACACGACGCCGTATTCGCTCCACGCGTATCAGTCATCCCGCTGGCAAACTCGCGAAACCCTTTTCCAGCACCCGGCAGCGCTCCATTCCTATGCTTACGCGCACAACAACCCGACGAATTGGACCGATCCTACGGGGATGTGCGTCCCCTGGCTGGATCGCGATTGTCGGCCGGTGTGGGAGCTTGAGCAGGGACTAAATTGGGCTGACGGTGCCACCTACTGGACCGGTGTTGGCGAGACGGCAGTTGGCGCGGTGGTTGGCCCGGTACAACTCGTGTATGGACTCATCACAGATCCGACGATGCAGGCCGACCTTGTCCGCGGTGCGCAGTACGTCCGCGACGACTGGCGCGGCGCGGCGTGGGACACGGCGGGCATTCTGGCGACGCCATTCACGGACATCTACAGCGGCATTGTCTGCGGCGACTCGAACCAGCTTGGGCGCGGTCTGACGGCGTATGCGCTCATGCTCGGCGGGGCACGCTGGGCGCGGCAGCCTACGTCGCTCTCCTCAGACCTTTTGCGCACACGGCTCAATGGTGTGTTGTACGGGTCGGAGCGCCTTACACATCTCCAACGCTTCCTCGACATGCGCAAGATTGATCTTGTACTCGACAGTTCCGATCTTGGGCTCGCACGCGGCGAGTTTCGCGTGCCGCGCAGTCTAAATGAACGGCCGCAACTCTTGTTGCGCAGTAATGCAACCGAGTATGAGGTCTGGCATGAACTCAGTCACTATACGCATTATCGTCGAATCGGCCCTGAAGCATATACTCATTTACGCCGCACACCAGGGTATAATGAGGCGGAAATTGAGGCGTATTATACGCTCCGTAACTCCAAGCTCTTTTATCGACTCAATCCGGATGAGCAACTGCATGCGCTTGAGTATTTTGAGCAACATGGTGGTGTGCGATGAGTCTTACTCCTGATGATGTCCGCAATCTCGTCCATCACTATTTACTCGACCACAACTTTCTCATCGTTGGAGCGCCTGGCAACCGCTTCACGTATCAGATCATCACCGTGCAATGGCGTGGAGCTGGCACACGCACGCCGTATCGCTGGACTGTTATGCTTGCCAAGATCCCGCTAGACAATCAAGACATCATCATTGATGGTGATGTGTTATTACTCGTCGATCCTGCAACACGCCAGATTCAAACGCTTGACGAGTATTTGGACGAGCGAGTGGTATAGATCCCATTTGCTGTATTGGTGCTTGTACGGTATCCTGATTCAGCGTCCGCACGCCGTACATGGAAGATCCACCATGAGCCTCAAACCACACCCACCTGCGCCCATCGACGCCACCATTGCCGCCTGGGGCGCACGCCATCTGGCGGCGGGCAGCCCGTATCGGTTGGTGGGCGACACGTTGTTTGCGCAGTTCCACGACAACGATTTCAGCGATTTGTACCATCCCGAAGGCAAGCCCGGCCTCTCACCGGTGCTGCTTGCCTTTGTGACTATCTTTCAGCATCTCGAAAAGCTGCCTGACCGCGCCGCCGTCACCGCCCTCGTCACCCGGCTCGATTGGAAGTATGCGCTCCATCGTTCACTCGACGACGCGGGCTTCGATGCCAGTGTGCTCGTCGAGTTTCGGCAGCGGTTGCTCAACCACGCCGCCGAGGCGCGCTGCTTCGAGGCGATCCTGGTGCAGATGCAGACGCTCGGGCTGCTCAAAACCCGTGGTCGCCAGCGCACCGACTCAACGCATGTGCTCGGCGCGATTCGGGCGCTCCATCGCCTGGAACTCGTCGGTGAGACGTTGCGAGTGGCGCTCAATGCGCTGGCGACGACTGCACCAACCTGGCTGACCGCCCAGGTCACCCCCGCCTGGCGCGACCGCTATGCCGTGTTGTTTCAGCAGTGGCATTTGCCCAACGCTGAGGCCGAGCGCACCGCGCTGGCGACGCAGATTGGCCAGGATGGGGGGCAGATCCTGCGTGCCTGTTGGGACGCGAACGCGCCGCCGGAGATGCGCAACCTGCCCGCCATCCGCATGCTGCGGCAGGTCTGGGTCCAGCAGTACATGTGGGACGCGGACGCTCTACGCTGGCGCACCCGTGATGACCTGCCCCCTGCGGCGCTGGCCATCAATTCGCCCCACGACGCGGATGCCCGCTACAGCAACAAACGCGGCACAATTTGGGTCGGCTACAAGGTGCATCTGAGCGAAACCTGTGACGACGATGCGCCGCGCCTGTTTACCAATGTCGCGGTGACGCCCGCGCCGCAGGCCGATACGACGATGACGCAGGTGATTCATCAGCAGCTCAACGCGGCCCATCGCCTGCCCGCCCAGCACTTCGTGGACGCCGGGTACGTCGACGCCGAGCATCTGGTGGCGAGCGAGCAGGACTATGGGGTCGATCTGTTTGGGCCGACGCCCGTGGCCCCAAGTTGGCAAGCCAAAGCGGGCCAGGGCTATGCTGCCGCCGCCTTCACGATTGATTGGGCGGGTAAGCGTGCGACCTGTCCGCAAGGCAAGCCGAGCCACTGGTGGCGGCACCAACGCGATGGGAATGGCATTCCGACGGTCAACATTGTCTTTGCCGCTGCTGATTGTGCGGTCTGCCCGGTGCGCGCGCACTGCACCGACGCCAAACGCACCGGACGGCAGCTCAACATCCGGGAGGAAGCCGCGTTTGCGGCGCTCCAAACGGCTCGCGCCCGGCAGCAGACCGCGAGTTTTAAGCACCAGTACGCGCTGCGTGCAGGGATTGAGGGCAGTATCTCACAAGCGGTGCGGCGCTGCGATCTGCGGCATGGACGGTATTGGGGGCTGGCCAAAACCCGGCTGCAAATGGTGTTTACTGCCACGGCGTTAAATATTGCGCGGGGCAGCAGCTTCCTGGCCGGCGAGGCGTTCGTCTCGCGTGCGGCCCCGCCATTCGTTCGGCTGCTCACCCCCGCGACGCCTTAGCCACCACATGTGACGACCCACGACAGCATCCTGGCACCTGAACAACCGAACCCTGGCACCTGCCCGAGTTTGCCAGCAGACTCATCAGTATGGGTATGCCAATCCGGTCAGCAACACCGACCCGAGCGGGTGGTGCGCGCAGGCGGGACAGGGCGATGATTATTGCGTGGATGATGCCACTGATAGCTTTTTGAATGATTTCGTACGTCTGGCACAGCACGATCTCGCACTTCTGGCACGCAACCGTGCGAAACAATTACCTATAGCCCAGACAAATGTAGTTACAAATCAGCGTAACGGAGACATCGCATCGTCGTGTATATGGTCAACTATTGAAGGGCTTGAACAACTCGATCGACTCATCGCATTTGTATTGCTTGTACGTGAGGATGGTCCTGCAGATATTAAGGGATATTACCGAAGAAGATTTGGGGACAATCTCACGCTCTTCGATCGCCCTGATCGGCGCTGGCGATGGGATATCACAGGAAATCTTATGTATGGCTATCTGGGGCGGCTAGTCGGCTTGGAATCAGATGTCCTGCGAACAATGGG
>JAYUUK010000004.1:0-6631 GCA_043754595.1 Roseiflexaceae bacterium
TCGGATCATCACGTCCTCCCTCGGTCACACGCTCTACGTCGTTCGGAAGCATAGCAGATGCTACCTCTTTCGTCCAACCGTTAGTCGCGAGGAGTATAAGCACATAGGAATAGCGATTGAGCGATTGGGGATTGCTCGGTCCCCATGGCCGACCGGCCTGTTGCTTCTCCTGACCACTCATTTGGAACCAGAAGGGCTGATTGCTCTCGCCGTTGAGCCCGCTGACGAAGCCAGTCTCGTGGAAGTCTACCGTGAGCGGCTTGAGCGCCACACCGCCCATGCTTCCGCTCGCCGTTCCCAGCACCACGCTGTCCGCGCTGAGGAACCGCCCGAGATTCGGGTCGTAGAGGCGGGACTGATACCACAGCAGCCCGGTGTCGTCGCGCTGCTGGCCGGTGTAGCCCTTGTCCGTCTGCGGCACGCCACCCTCGACCACCTGGCCCCACGGGTCGTACGTCGCCGTGTTGACGATCGCGCCACTGGCGTTGCTCACCGCACTGGCGCTGCCGAGGTGATCGCTGTGGAGGTACGTCACCGTCCCGCCGCCGGCGATCCCCACACTCCCATTGCGCACGGCGATCGCCTGCCCGTTGGCGCGGTAGGACAACGTGTAGGGATTATTGCTCAGCCCGGTGCCGAGCTGCTCCTGCCACACCCCGCCGAGGTCGCTGTGACCGCCCCGCTGACCGTCACCATCCGCGCGCCGTCGGCATCATAGCCATACGTCTCGACGATCTTGCCGCTATCGACCTGTGACGGGAGGTTATCACTGTTCCACGTGATCGTCCGCCCGCCGCCGCTGACCATATTGCCGTTCTGATCATAACACAGCCACTGGCCCGTGCTGGCGCCGGTCCCGACGAGCGCGTGCGGCTTGCTCAGCGCCCCGGCCGGGCAGTTCGCGCTCTGCGTACCATTCTGTAGGTAGGGCCTGACACCACCATCATAGCGAGGTGCGGTGAACTCGTCAACTGCATTTTCCGCACTAGAACGCGGAAAGGCGCGTTTAGCACGGATGTATACTATGCACTAAGCACATGAGGCCGGTATTGTCGCGCTGCTGGTCCTATGAATTGTATTTAAGCATTATTAATCTGTAAAATGTTATAGATATTAATAATGCCAACACCATTAATGTAATGATTAATGTTATTATATATAGCATGTTACTGCGCATGTGTTTTTTAACCACTATAACAACACCAAAAGCAAATATAGACACTGAGTATATCGCATTAAGTGCGAAATTAAGATCACTTTGAGGATAGTATATCGTGCTCGCGAGGTGTACTACGCCCATAATTTGAAAAAGAACACCAGTCAACACAGATCTAATTGAATTTAGGCTATCCCTCATAAACACTCACTTACCATTGATGAATAATAATAATCCTGCGCGCATACTACTAATGGATCGCAATTACAATAATGGAATCAGTCTAATGTCAATATTGGCTGTGTATTATAATTTTAATGCTCCATGCTAATTGGCGTGCGCGTATGGAGTATCAGAGCGCGACGAGCCGGTCGCCGGGGCTGAGCGACGCCGCAGACTCGACTCGCATATACCAACCGCGGCCGCCGCCGTCGAGCCACTGCAGCGCCGCCTTGAGATCCTGTGGCGCTGGCGCCTCGGCATCGAGCGCGAACGTCGAGAACGGTGCGCACGGCGTCGCCGCGATGACATCGTGCAGCGCGATCGTCTCGCCAGTGGCGGTGACAAATGCCAGCGGCCGATCGTGCGGCAGCGGGCCATCTGATGCCACCAGGATATTCTCGCCGGCGATGCCGTCCAGTAGATGCGGCCCGAAGCGCTCGCGCATCGCTGCGTAGGTGCCGGTGAGCGCCAGCGAGAGCGGGTTCTCGCCGCGATAGGCGGTCTGTGGATGGCGCGCGTGATGGACATCGGCGATCCGGGTGCCCGCCGCATCGCGGCCCTCAACCCCCTCCGGTCCAATCAGCAGCGTCGGCACCGCGACGATCCCCGCCGGGCTGTAGCGCTCCCTGCGGCGCTCGCCAACTTTCAGCGATACCCGCTGCACTTGTAGGCGCACGATTCGACCGATATCATCCATATATTGCGCTCGCTTTCTTCAGGGCTAGCGATGATGTTCCTGCTGACGCTAGCCTCTGGGTACCGCGCCTATGATATACCCAACGCGCGCCGCGTGCGCGGTGCCTGTCCATTTCTGTGTGTTCGGCGCAGCTTCGCCGATCTGCTGCGCTGCTGCCGGCCGCGTTGGCCGTATGCGGCGTGGGCCGCTACGCCCTTGCGTCTTCGCGTCTCCCGCACGCATGTGCTGCGTACGGTGTGGGCCGCTGCGCGTGGCCCAAAGGGGGCTAGCCCCTTGAAAACCCCGCGAGGGCACGAAGTCCCCTTCGAACCCCCTAAAAGTGACGCCCGCGCGTGTGCCCAGTTGCACCACCCCAGCGCACGCCAATCGCGAGCGGCCCGCGCGCTACCGCTCCGCGACTGGACAGCGCGGGAGATGGGCGGCGGTGCCCGGCGTAGGGACGCAGCAAGCTGCGTCCGGCACGTGCAGTTCAGGGCGAGGACGGCCGGGTGCCGGGCGGAGCGCCGGCCCAGGAGCGGCGGGCCGCCAGCACCTCACCCCATCGCCTCTACTCCGGCTCGGCCCAACTCTGCCGCATATCCTCAAACAGCCGCCCGTAGCGCGCCAGCCGCTCTACCACCTCGCCGACCGCCTGCATATCTTTTTTGCGCCCCTGCTGCTTGAGCGACTGCTGCAGCTCGGCGAGGATCTCGTAGGCCTCGGCGATCTTCCCCTCGGCGGTCATCATCTGCTCGGTCCACTCATCTATCTGGTCCATGGGTCTCCTTTGTTCTATCGGCCCACATCATAGCACACATGTTGCATTTTTTGAATGTGCTATGATGGCGCAGCATTCTCTCGCTGCGGAGCTTTTATGGACACGAACCACTGGGAACCCGATGGCCTGCTCCCCGGCTTCGAGCAGCGGTTTATCCCGCTCCCAGACCGATCGGACCCGGCGCTGCGCGCCACGCTCGTCAGGCTGCCGGCCGCGCCAAGCCAGCGCGTCGCGCTCTACATCCACGGGTTTAGCGACTACTTCTTCCAGCGCCATCTGTCTGAGCAGTACGCCGCGCGTGGCTACGCCTTCTACGCCATTGACCTGCGCCGCTACGGCCGCTCGCTGCTGGCCGGGCAGCCTCCGTGCTTCTGCCACGATCTACGCGAGTATTTCACCGAGATCGATGCTGCCATCGCGATCATCGAGCGCGAACATCCTGGCGCACGGCTGCTGCTGAGCGGCCACTCCACCGGCGGACTGCTGGCCACGCTCTACGGCGCTGAGGGTCAGCGCCGCGCCGCCGTCCACGCCATCCACCTCAACAGCCCGTTTTTTGGCTTCTACGCCACGCCGCCCCAACAGCGACAGATCGCCATCGTCGCAGCGATCGGTCGCATCGCGCCGCGGCTGCCGGTGGACACCGGCGGGCTGCCGGTCTATGGCCAGAGCCTGCATCAGAGCGAGCGCGGCGAGTGGGAGTTCGATGTCCGGCTCAAGCCGATCGCCGGCTTTGCGCCATACGCCGGCTGGATTCGCGCTATCGCCGCCGCACACCGCCGCGTCCACGCCGGGCTCGGCATCGCGCAGCCCGTCTCGCTGATGCACTCGGCGCGGTCGATCCGCCAGAGCGAGTGGGGCGACGGCTACTTCGCCGCAGACGCGGTGCTCGACGTTGAGCATATGCGCCGCCACGGCCCCGGCATCGGCGCGAATGTGACGCTATTTGAGATCGACGGCGGCATGCACGATCTGGCGCTCTCGCCAGCGCCGGCCCGCGCGCGCTACTTCGACGCGCTCTTCGGCTGGGCGGGCGGTGCGCTATGACTAGGCTGGAGCAGCAGCTGGCGTTCGCCATCGAGCTCGACAAGCTCAAGCAGGTGCTGCGCGCCACCCAGATCATCGGCGGCGCGCGCCACGAGAATAGCGCCGAGCACTCCTGGCATATTGCCGTGCTGGCGATGACTCTTGCCGAGCACGCCGCCGCGCCGGTGGATGTGGCGCGCACTGTGGCCATGCTGCTCATCCACGATATCGTCGAGATCGACGCCGGCGATACGCCGGCCTATGCCGCCCACGATCCAGCACGTAAGGCGGAAAGTGAGGCCGCCGCCGCCGTCAGGATTTTTGGCCTGCTCCCACACGATCAGGCCGCGCCGCTCAGGGCGCTGTGGGACGAATTCGAGACACTGCAGACGCCCGAGTCGCGCTTCGCCAACGCACTAGACCGGCTCATGCCGTTGCTCCACAACCTCAACAACGGCGGTGGGACATGGCGCGCCTACGATGTGGACCGCGCCGCTGTGCTGCGCCGCATGGACCCCATCCGCACCGCCATGCCGAGTCTCTGGCCGCAGGTGCTCGGCTGGCTCGACGAAGCGGCCGCCAATGGCTGGGTTCGCTGAGCACGTCGGCAGATACGCCGGCGACCCATTCTGTGCCGCGAGCACAGTCGGTGCACCCTCGATCGCATACCGTATTACTTTACACTTTGATTGCAGCATGACCCATTCTGCTGCATCTGAGCGACATGCGCTATTGCATCGATGCAATGGCCATTGTATAATGCGGTTAGGGAGGACCACGGTGTGACCGTCGCTAGCAATACGCCACAACCAGATGATGCGGCGCTGCTGCAGTCGCTGATCGAAGATCTGCCGCGCACCACCCAGCGGTGGGATAGGCCGGTGTCTCTTCGATCTACCGCCGAGCATCGCCGCGCAGCATTGCAACATTACCGTCTGCGCAACTGGGTGGACAGCAGCCTGCTGGTCGGCGAGCGGTTGCTCGCCGCCGCCGCAGTGCTCATTTTCTGCTACTGGCTGATCGACGGGCCGGGGAGGGATTGGCTCTACGCCGCACAGCACCCGGCCAGCGCACAGCAGCTGCCCATCGTCGTCGCGCCGCAAACCAGCGCCGCCGCAGCGCCCCGCCTAGTTGCATCGCCGCCCAATCCGGCGACGCTCGCCAGCCGGCTTCCATCGATTGGCGACTACGGGCGATCGGCGGTGGAGCGCGATTTCATCTCGCCCGGCGGCACGATTACGCGCTCGATGACGCCGACGTCGGCCCTTCCATCCAAGCTTATCATCCCGGCGATCAGCGTCGATTCGCCGGTCAAAGAGACGTTCGTGCGCTCTGGCGAGTGGGAGGTGGCCGACTACGCCGCCGGCTACCTCAGCGGCACGGGGCTGCCTGGCGAGGCCGGTAATATGGTCTTCGCCGGCCACGCTGGCATCCGCGGCTCGGTCTTCAAAGACATCGGCTCGCTCAAATCTGGCGATGAGATCCAGGTCGAAGCCGCTGGCTGGCGCTATCGCTACCGCGTCAGCGAGACCATCACGGTCTGGCCGACGCAGACCGAGGTGCTCGACCCGACGCAGAAGCCGACCCTCACCCTGATGACGTGTACAAACTGGGATACGCAGCGCCTGATCGTCCGCGCCGACTTGCTCGACGCACGCCCGCTGAGCGCCTGAGAGGAGTAGCTGCATGCAGCGTTTTCGCCAGAAGAGAAACGCTTCCGCCGCCCGCTGGACGGCGTATGAGATGACCCTGGTCGTTGTCAGCATGCTGCTGATCAGCTTCCCGCTGTTTGGCGAGATCGGCCGCTGGGTGAACCCGGTGACTCCGCGCGCCCAGGAGGCCGCGACCGCCGAGCCGGCGACCGCCGAGCCGGCGACCGCCGAGTCAGCGCCGCTGCCAGCCCGCGCCACTGCCACCGACCCAGCTGGCACCAATACGCCACAGCCAACATCGGCGGGTACCAACACGTCCGTCCCACCCACAGATACATCTGGGCCCACCAATACGCCAGGCGGCGCGACCAACACGGCCATCCCGCCCACCAATACGCCAGGCGGCGCGACCAACACGGCCATCCCGCCCACCAACACCGTGGCCGCAGCGACCAACACGGCCATCCCGCCCACCAACACCGTGGCCGCGGCGACCAACACGCCGGGAGGCCCGACGAGTACGACGCAACCCACCATCCAGGCAACCAACACCCCAATCCCCGGCGAGCCGCCGCTGGCGCTCAATAAATCGGCGTCGAAGGCGCTGGTCGCCGTCGGCGAGGGGGTGCGCTTCACCATCACCGTGCTCAGCAGCAGCGCCACCAGCCGCCGGATCGAAGTCCGCGATACCGTCAACGCCCAGCTCACCGTCCAGAGTAGCGTCGCGCGCCCCGGCACCTGCGGCCTGAGCGCCGGCAACGTTGTGACCTGTAATGTGACCGCCTCGCGCGGCTCGCCCGCAACCATCACCATCGATGTGATCGTCGCCGCTACCGCGACCCCTGGCGCGCGGCTGTCCAACTCGGCGCTCGCCCAAGACGACCAGGGCGGTTCAGCGACCTCCGAGACGATCGTCATTGAGGTCTCCCAGGCACCGCCGAGCGCCCCGACGCCGACCCGCGACCCGAATGCGACCAATACGCCCACGCCGCGCGCGACGACGGCGCCCCCAACCACGATCCCCGGTACCGTCGTGTCGACGACCGTGATCCCCGGCACGACGCAGCCGACCGCCATCCCGCCCACCAGTGGGAGCGGCGGCGGTGGCGGCGGCGGTGGCG
>JAYUUK010000005.1:0-6630 GCA_043754595.1 Roseiflexaceae bacterium
CCAGCCAGACCGAGGCCTGCCCAGCGAGCACAATCCCGCCATCGCTGCCATCGGTGCGCACCGGCAGCCCTTCGCCGATCCAGATCTGCTGCCAGATCCGGCTCCAGTCTGGGTCTTCGAAATTGCCGCCGCCGATCATCTGCTGCTGGAAATCCTGAATGCTCGGGGTTGGCGGCGTCGTGGTCATAGGCCGAGCAGCGGCGCGAGTGGGCAGCCCAATGCCCCTGCTCGGCGTGCGGCTCGCCCGATCAGGACCGCCAGCGGCGATCCGCGGCGCAGCGTACGGCGTGCCGTAGCCAACTACCGCCTCGGCGGTGAACACGCCGGTCGCACCGATCGGCGCACTGGCGGTCGTTGGTGCGCTGCTGAACCCGATCGTCGCGAGATCTGCGGGCGTAGCGGGGTGCGCGATGCTGTACAGCGTGCCTTTGGCGCTGCTGCCCACCACATCTACGTTGAAGCTCAGCGCGTTGCCATTCTGCAAGCCTTGCTGGTTATCCTCAAAAATCGCATAGCGGGCGCCGATCGTGTTCTTCAGATCGACGCGCCCAAAGCCGCTGTTCATATTCGGCGTGGCGCTGTCGGGCAAGCGAAACGCACCATGGATCAGCAGCGCCTTGAGCAGCGCGGCCGAAGGTGCCGCGACATTGCGTTGGGTCATGAGCCACTGACGCACCAGCGCCGCCGAGCCAGCGGTGAGCGGCGTGGCCATTGAGGTGCCGCTCGAAAGCGCATACGGCTGACCCGGTTCCCACGCTTCCAAACCGCGGGCCTGCGCGCCAAGCACCGAAAGGATATTCGTGCCGGGCGCGACGATATCGGGTTTGACCCGGCCATCGGCGGTTGGGCCGCGGCTCGAAAAGAAGGCCATCTCGTCGGGGTTGTCGGAAAAGTTGCTGCCATCGGCCCGGCGGCCGAACGCGGGCCGATTGTTCTCAGACGCTCCAACCGAGATGATGTTCTTGGCTGAGCCAGGCGAGCCGACAGTGCGAGCGCCCGGGCCTTCGTTGCCCGCCGCAAACAGCACCAGGTAATCGCGGTTGCGCCAGATATAATCGTCGATCACGCTGGCGTTGTACGTGTAGACGCCAGCCGAATTCGACCCCCAGCTATTCGAGGAGATCCGCGCTCCGTTTTGATAGCCATACGCGATGTAATTGCCATTTGGCGGGATGCACTGGATCGCCCCTTGGCCATCGGTGTTCATCGCCATGAATATCATCTGCGCCTCGGGCGCGACGCCAGCGTTCGAGGCAGCGTACTGGTGGGCCGGGGGGGCACTGCCGGAGGCCGTACCGCTGCCGAGCACCGAGCCAGCCACATGCGTGCCATGGCCGTTCAAATCGGTCCAGTTATTCTTCGCCCGGCACGTCGTGCTCTCCGGCAGCATCTCGCTTGGCGGGTAGGCCCGGATCAGCCGCGTGCCAAAATCGCCGCTCAGCTGGCCCTGCACGCTCAGCCCTGAATCCGAGATCGCCACGATCTGACCAGCGCCGAATAGATTGCTGCTTTGCCAGAGCGCATCGGCATTCAGGATCTTGCGTGCCTCAATATCGGCCAGACGCGCTTCGCGGAACGGCTCAACCCAGGCCACACCATCGATCGCCGCGAGCTGTGCGATCGCATCGGCGGCGACTGTCGCGCGCACTAGCGGCCCGATCGGCGTATCGGTCGCCAGGATGACGGTGGCGCCAGCCACACCGACCGTGCTGGCGAGCGCAGCGGCGGATTCGCCGGGAAACCCAATAATCTCGATGACTGTCGGCGTTGCGCTGGCGATCGTCTGGCCGCCACCCAACGCTGGCGCGACTTTATAGTCGGGCAAATAGGGGCCAATCCAGCGTACTCCACCGAACTGACGCAGTCGAGCGGTGGTTTCCGGCGTCAGCTTGGCAACATAGGTGTGCTCGGGGATGTAGCCCAAAAACTCGATACCGAGCTGCGCCGCCTGCGCCGCCTGCGCTTCGCTGAGCGGACCATCGAACTGCACAATCGCATATGGCGTGATCGCCGCAGCCACTTGCGACGTGTGCGGCGCAGGGTCGCGCAGTGGGTCGAACGTGGCCGTCTACATCCTGATTGGCTGATATACTTGACCATGCTGAGCCCGGACCGTCCCCGTCATCAGGATGAGCGCCAATAAGCCGAATGCCAACAAATACTTCATATCTTGCTCTTCGTTCACCGCAGCGAGCGGTTTTTCTGCGCTGGCGCACGCGTTTTTTGGGCCTGCGGCGCACGGAACTCCTTATAACAATCTTATATGGGGTGTAAACGTGCGAAGCGCAGAGCGGAGTTTTGGGAGCCGGGGCCCTCTGGGTGTCCCCAGATCCTCCCTTTCCCTCGCTGATAGGATGCTCTATTTTTCTGCGCGAGCGCCCACGTTTTTTGAGCCTGCGGCAGCGCGTGCAGTATAGACCAAGCGCAGCGTTGTTGCACGCGCTGTCGCGCCGCCAGCGTGCGTACGATGCATCGCGCCGAATTTGGTATACTCTCCCGTATGCCTGAACTTCCCGAAGTCCAACACGCCGCAGACAGCCTCGGCGCGCAGATCGTCGGCGCACGGATCGCCAGCGTGACCCGGCTGGACTGGCCGCCACTGCTTGAGACGCCAGACGAAGCCAGCTTCGCCGCGCTGATCGCCGGCCGCCAGGTGCTGTCCACCGGCAGGCGAGCCAAGTGGATCTTGGTACAGCTCGACGCCGGCCTGACGCTGGCGATCCACCTGCGCATGAGCGGCTACCTGCTCGTCATGCTGCCCGATGCCGAGCCGGACAAATATACCCACCTGGTGCTCGCGCTCGACGATGGGCGGCAGGTTTGCTTCCACGATACCCGCAAGTTTGGCAAGGTCCGGCTGCTGGACGCGGCCGGCGTGGCCAGGCTCGCCGAGCGCCACGGCACCGAGCCGCTCGGCGATGGCTTCACCCCCGAGCACCTGCGGCAGTTGCTCGCCGGCAAGATGCGGGCGATTAAGCCAGCGCTGCTCGACCAGGCGCTGATCGCGGGGATCGGCAATATCTACGCCGACGAGAGCCTCTGGCTGGCGAAGATCCACCCGCTGCGCCGCGCCGGCTCGCTGGGCGAGGCCGAGATCGACGCGCTCCACGCTGGCATCCGCGATGCGCTCAGCGACGGACTCGCCAATGGTGGCAGCACCCTGCGCGACTACCGCAACGCGCGGGGCGAGGCCGGCACCAACCAGGAGCATTTTCACGCCTACGACCGCGATGGTACGCCGTGCGATCGCTGCGGCACGCCGATCGCCAAGATCGTCGTGGCCCAGCGCGGCACTCACTTCTGCCCGCAGTGCCAGCAGCAAGGAGCCAGCAGCAAGGAGTAAGGAGCAAGGAGCAAGCTATCTGTAGACACCTGCCCGGCTGTGCGGCAGCTGCAGACGGCTATGGACAAGCAGCCCGGCTGTTTGGCATCGGTGACTATTGGGAGACATCGGTGAACAGCCCGGCTGCGCGGGATTAGCCCACATTCATGGAGATGAGCGTATCTATTGCCCGGCTGTGCAGCATCTGTGTTTATCTATGCCTATCTGTGGACACCTGCCCGGCTGTGCGGCTATCGTATGAGGAAACACGTATGTCGAACCGGGCGATCGCCCTCCACAGCCGCGAGCAGATCGCCGCGCTGCTACGCCAGGATATCGCGCTGCACCTGTACGCCATCGGCGATCTTGACGATTTCTTCTGGCCGTCCACCCAGTGGTACGCGCTCGATGCTGACGGTGCGGCGCGCGCCCCCATTCTCTGCTACGATGCCGGCGACTTGCTTGTGCTCCACGCCCTCGGCGATGTGGCGGCGCTCAGCGAGCTCATCGGCCATATCGCCCACCTGCTGCCGCGCCGGATCTACACCCACCTCTCGCCTGGCGTCGAGCCGGCGTTCGCGACGCACTACGCGCTCGAGGATCACGGCGCCTACGCCAAGATGCTGCTGGCCGACCGCTCGGCGATCGCGATGGTCGATACGTCGGCGGCCGAGGTGCTGACCGTGGCCGATACCGTCGAGGCGCTGGCGTTCTACGCCGATGCCTACCCCCACGGCTGGTTCGATGCGCGGATGCTCCAGACCGGGCAGTACGTCGGGATGCGCCACGGCGGGCGGCTAGCCAGCGTCGCCGGGGTCCACGTCTACTCGCCGAGCCAGCGGGTTGCCGCTATCGGCAATGTGGCCACGCTGCCGGCGCTGCGCGGCCGCGGCCTGGCGACGGTGGCGGTGGCGGCGCTGTGTGCGCTGCTGGGCGAGACCGTCGATGTGATCGGGCTGAATGTGCGCTGCGATAACGCCAGCGCCATCGGCTGCTATGAGCGGCTGGGGTTCACCACCGTCGGGGAGTACGGCGAATGGATGCTGACACAAAAGGAGCCATGATGCGCGCGATTCAAGTCCATAGCTACGGCGGGCCAGAGGAGCTGCGCAGCGATGATCTACCGCTGCCGGAGCCCGGGCCTGGGGCGGTGCGGGTCAAGCTCGCGGCCGCCGGAGTCAATTTCATCGACATCTACAAGCGCACCGGGGCTTACAAGGTGCCGCTGCCGCTGACGCTCGGCGAGGAGGGCGCGGGGGTGGTAGACAGCGTCGGCGCTGGCGTCGGCGACTTTGCGGCCGGCGACCGAGTGGCCTACGCGCTGGAGACCGGCTCATACGCCGAGTACGCCGTCGTCCCTGCGGCCAAGCTCGTGGCGCTGCCAGGCGGCGTGAGCTTTGCGACCGGCGCGGCGGTGATGCTCCAAGGCATGACCGCCCACTACCTCAGCCACAGCACCTACGCGCTCAAGCCAGGCGACACCTGCGTCGTCCACGCGGCGGCCGGCGGCGTTGGGCTGTTGCTCACCCAGCTGGCGAAGCTGCGCGGCGCGCGGGTGATCGGCACCGTCTCGACCGACGAGAAGGAGCGGCTGGCGCGCGCTGCTGGGGCCGACGAGATTATTCGCTACACCGAGCAGGATTACGCCAGCGAGCTCAGGCGGCTCAGCGGCGGCGCTGGCGTCGAGGTGATCTACGACTCGGTGGGCAGAGATACCTTCGAGGCCGGGCTCGGCTGTCTCAAGCCGCGCGGCATGCTCGTGCTCTACGGCCAGAGTAGCGGCGCGGTCGCCCCGCTCGACCCGCAGATCCTGAACGCGAAGGGCTCGCTGTTCGTGACTCGCCCGACGCTCGGCCACTACCTACTGAACCGCGACGAACTGCTGTGGCGCGCAGGCGAGCTATTCGACCTGATGGCGGCCGGCAAGCTCGATGTCCGCATCGGCGCGACCTACGCGCTCGGCGATGCGGCGGCGGCGCAGACGGCGCTGGCCGGACGAGCCACCACCGGCAAAGTGCTGCTCATCCCATAGCGCCGTCGCCGGTTGGCTGGCGTTCGGGCTCGGGCGGCGGCAAGATCCGGTCGATGGTACGACTCACGGTGGTCAGTAGGTCGTTCAGGTTGAACGGCTTGGCGATCACATCCAGCGCGCCGACCTCGGCCGCCCACTTCGCCGCGTCCTGCGCGGCCGTCATCACGAGCACCGGTACCGTGAGACCGCGCTCGTGCAGCGCGCGGGCGAAGCCCCACCCGTCGAGCACCGGCATGCGCATATCGAGCAGGATCAGCGTCGGCCGGTGGGCTGTGAGCGACTCCAGCCCCTCAGCGCCGTTGACGGCGGTCCGAACTGCGTAGCCCTCATCGGTGAGCGCCTCGGCTACGATTTCGCGGATCGATGGGTCATCATCAATAATGAGAATGTGTTGCAAGCTGTACCTCTGATGGATATGTGGCGAGCGGTAGGGCGACGTGAAAGCTGCTTCCCTCCTCCGCCTGGCTGTCGACATCGATCGTGCCGCCGTGCTCGGCGACGATCCCATGACAAATATACAGCCCGAGCCCCATACCGGGAAAGCGGCGGTCATCGACATTTTTGCCGCGGTGGAAGCGCGCGAACAGCTGCGGCAGATCGTCAGCGGGGATGCCGATCCCATGATCGGTGACGCGGAGGTGGACGGTTGTGTCATCGCGCCAGAGCGTGAGCACGACCTGCCCGCCGTCTGGGCTATACTTCACTGCATTCTCCACGAGATTCTCCACGAGCTGAGTCATACGGCCGGTATCGTAGAGACCGACGAGCGGCTGGTCGCCGACGATGCGGCACGGGTGGCGCGGCGTCGCGTGGCGGCTCACCACGTCGGCAACGATCGCGGTGAGGTCCGTCGGCGCGCGCCGACGGATCAGCTGTCTCTGCTCGACCCGTGTGGCGTCGAGCAACTCGATCACCATCGCGCTGAGCCGCTCGCTCTCCTGCACGATCCGCCGCAGCCCGGCGCGGTCGACCGGAGCCTCGGGCGTGCGCTCGGCGCGGCGCTCCAGCAGCTGTGCCTGCACCACCAGCGTGGTCAGCGGGGTCTTGAGATCGTGGGCGGCGGCCGAGAGGAAATCGTCTTTTAATCGTGTGGCGGTCTCGCTCGCCTGAACCCGCGCCGCCTCATCGATCAGCTGTCGGCTCTCGAGGATCACGGCCGCCTGGTCGGCGAGCAGCTGCAGCAGCGCCAGGTCATCATCGGCGAAGATCGGCGCGCGCGCGGCAAACACCGTGAGCACCCCGAGGTTACGCTGCCCGGCGGTGATCGGCGCGGCGA
>JAYUUK010000006.1:0-6604 GCA_043754595.1 Roseiflexaceae bacterium
CCCCCCCCCCCCCCCCCGCCGGCGAAACGAAGGAGATCGTATGGGCTTTGTGATGGACGGGCTGGACGCCGAGGCCTACGACCGCAGCTACAGCGACCGGACGCTGATCGGGCGGATCGGCAGCTACTTCGCCCCGCATACTCGCACTGTGGCCATTGTGGTCGTGATGGTGGTGCTGGCGTCGGTCGCCTCGACGGTCACGCCGCTGGTGATCGCGCGCGGCGTCGAGTCGCTGGCGGGCAAGCCATCGCAGGCCGCGCTGCTCGGGCTGGCGGGGATCGTGCTGACGATGGGCGGTCTGGCGTGGGTGTTCAACTACGCGCGGCAGCTGCTGGCGGCGCGGGTGGTGGGCGATGTGGTGCTCAAGATCCGCGAGGATGCCTTCAGCGCCGTCGCGAGCCGCGATATGTCGTTCTTCGACCAGTTCGCCTCGGGCAAGATCGTCAGCCGTATTACGTCTGATACCCAGGATTTCGCCACCGTGGTCACGCTGACGATCGACCTGTTCAGCCAGCTGCTGCTGGTGGTGGCGATCGGGGTGATCATGTTCTTCTACAACGTGCAGCTCGCGCTGATCGTGCTCGCGCTGGCCCCGATCGTGGTGGTCATCGCGCTGACGTTCAGGAGCATCGCCCGCAGCACGACGCGGCAGGCGCAGCGGGCGCAGGCCGAGGTCAACGCCAGCATCCAGGAGACGATCAGCGGCATCGCGGTGGCCAAGAGCTTCCGCCAGGAGGGCGCGATCTATGGGCAGTTCCGCGCCACCAATAGCCAGGCGTTCGGCGTGCGGCTGCGGCAGGGGCTCGTATTCGGCAGCATCTTCCCCGTACTCAACACCTTCTCCGGCATCGGCGTAGCAGTGATCATTTATTTCGGCGGGCTCGCCGTGCTCCAGGGGCGGGTCAGCACCGGCGACTGGTACCTGTTCGTCCAGAGCCTGGCAATCTTCTTCTTCCCGCTGACCAGCATCGCCTCGTTTTGGAGCCAATTCCAGCAGGGGCTCTCGGCGGCCGAGCGAGTCTTTGCGCTGATCGACACTGAGCCGAAGGTGATCCAGCGCGGCGATGTGCACGTCGGGGCGCTGCGCGGCGAGATCGACTTCTCACACGTCGATTTTAGCTACGGCGGCGATGCCGAGCATACCGCGCCGAGCTATGTCCTCCGCGATTTCAGCCTGCACATCCCGGCCGGCGAGAAGCTGGCGGTGGTGGGCCACACCGGCGCTGGCAAATCGAGCCTGATCAAGCTGATTACGCGCTTCTACGAGTTCCAGAGTGGCGCGATCGCCATCGATGGAGTCGATATCCGCGAGCTCAACCTGGCAGATTACCGACGGCGGATCGGGCTAGTGCCGCAGGTGCCATTTCTGTTCTCCGGGACGGTGGCGCAGAATATCAGCTACGGTCGCCAGGACGCCAGCGACGCCGATGTACTCGAAGCCGCGCAGCATCTCGATGGCGGCGCATGGATCGGCGATCTGCCCGAGGGGCTGAACACCGACGTGGGCGAGCGCGGGGCGCGGCTCTCGCTCGGGCAGCGGCAGTTGGTGGCGCTGGCGAGGGTGCTGCTGCAGAACCCTTCGGTCTTCATCCTGGACGAGGCGACCGCTAGCATCGACCCGTTCACCGAGGAGCAAATCCAGACCGGGCTGGACGCGGTGATGGCCGGCCGCACCAGCATTATCATCGCCCACCGGCTCTCCACCGTGCGCGCCGCCGACCGGATCATTGTGCTCAAGCAGGGGCAGATCATCGAGCAGGGCACCCACGACGCGCTGATCGCGCAGGGCGGCCACTACGCCGAGCTATACAATACCTACTTCCGCCACCAGCGGCTGGACTACAAGCCGTGGGAGGAGCCGGTAGTTAGTAGTTAGGAGCCAGTTGCTCGTGGGCAGGAGACAGGGCTGGTAGCCAGTAGGTAGGATGCAGGAGTTAGGGGTTAGGAGACCCGGATGAGCGAATCGCGCGCCCCGCACGTGTCATGCGGAGCGACGCGCGTGGGGATGCTTAGTGGCCGCAGACCGCCGCGAAGCATCTGTGCTGGCGCAGCGCGGCGGGGCAGACCGCTCCGTCACGGCGTTGGCCGCTCTTTGCGCCGGAACACTCGCCGCGCCAGCATGACGACGGTGACCAGCCCGGTGATGGCGACGAAGAAGGCGATCACAGGCGCGAAGATCGCCAGTCCGGTGAGCGCGATCGAGCCGGCGTCCTCTGCGGCGCTAATCACCGGAGTAGCTAGCCCGCCGGTAGTGACCGTCGAGAGCGGGCGGATGGCGGCGCGCGAGGTGTGGGTCAGCCCGGCGGCCACCAGCCCGATCACCGCGGCGAGCACCGGATCCACCATGCCGCCGTTCGAGTTTGCGGCCAAGAACAGAATCGCGCCAGAGATCGGGCTGATGACCATGCCTGCGGTGTGCAGCGCGTGGTCCACCACCGGGATCTTATCGCCGATCATGTCCAGCAGCACCAGCACCGCCAGCGCCAGCAGCACCAGCGGGTTGGACAAAATATCGAACGGGGCCTTGAGCGTGATCAGATTGGTGTAGCGGTCCACCAGCCCGATCGCCAGCAGCGGGATGTAGGCGTTGAGGCCGGCGGCGGTGCTGAGCCCGAACGCCGAAAAAATTGCGCCGATACCGTCCATCGTGTGTCTCCTCGATCTGCGCTCGCTTGGGCTATTCACTCGTCTATACGGGGGTTTGGGGGCGCAGCCCCAAGTCCTCTACCTTACTTTTACACATCAGGTAGAATGACGATAAGACGCCGCGAGGCGCAGAATGTTGCAGAGGAGTCTATGATACACGAAGATGGCTACTGGCTGCCGCTGTTCCCTGGTGTCTACCGCCACACCATCGGCGCGGGCGAGCGGCTGATGCAGATGGAGGTCAGGCTGGACGAAGGGGCGCAGGTGCCGGTGCACAGCCACCCCCACGAGCAAAGCAGCTACATCGTCAGCGGCCGGCTGCGCTTCACCGTCAACGGCACGACCCGTGAAGTCGGGCCGGGCGACCTGGTGCACATCCCTGGCGGTGCCGCCCACGCCGTGACGGTCATCGAGCCGGCGCTGGTGATCGATACCTTCTCGCCGCCGCGCGAGGATCTCTTGGCGATCGACGCGACTTAGCCGCGCTAGCGGCGCGAGCCATTGACGATCCGCAGGAAGCGGCCTGGGGTCAGCCGCGCGCCGACCTTGAGCAGCGCCGCCAGCCCGACGGCCACCTCGTCCCTGCCAGAGTCCAGCCCGCGCAGCGCCGCCGCGACGAATGCGTCGAGCGGCATTGCGCGTTGCGGCTGGTGCGCCTGCCCGCGGTGCAGGTTGGTGGCGACGATCGGCGGGATGAGCTCGATGACCCGCACGCCGCTGCCGCGTAGTTGCTCGCGCAGCGCCACGGTGAAGGCGTGGACGGCGGCTTTGGTGGCCGAGTACACCGGAGCCGCCACCAGCGGCACGAAGCCGAGACTAGAGCTGACCTGCACCAGCCGAGCGGCGGGCTGCCGCCTGAGCAGCGGCAGAAATGCGCTGGTGACGTAAATCAGACCCTTGAGATTGCTGTCGATTTCCAGATCGGTCTGCGCGGCACCGGGCGTGATCTCAGCTGCGAAATCGAGCAGCCGTTGGACGCCAGCATTGTTGATGACCATGGTGAGCTGCGGGTGCCGCGCGCCGATATCCGCGGCGCAGCGCCCGATGGCGGCAGCATCGGTTATGTCAAGCACATAGGTCTCCATGCCAGGGTGTGCATCCGCCACCAGCGCTAGCGCTGCGGCATCGCGCCCGGCGATGATCACCGTCGCGCCGCGCGCGTGGAGCGCCACAGCTAGCCCGGCCCCGATCCCCGAACTGCCGCCGGTGATGAAGACGACTTCGCTCGTTGGGCTCATTGCGCACCCGCCCCGTCTGTGTCCAAGGCTTCGAGCGGTGGGCTATGGCGGCGTGCAGATCGAGCAGCGCCAGAGCGGTCTCGGGTGCGCGACGGCCCATGCCACACTCGGTCGCCACGCCAAACGCCGGCACAACCGCCACAGCCGCCGCGATCCGCTGCCGCGCCCCATCCACCCCATCCGCCAGGTGAACCAACCCGAGATATAGCTCGGTCTCCGGCCGCAGCCCGGCGAGCGGCGCATAGTAGGCGGCGTCGCTGCGATCCTGTGGCACCGGCATATGCACCCAGTTGAGTGGGCGGGCCAGGCTCTCTGCGAGATGGTTGGCGACCTCGACTAGCAGCCCGGCGTCGGCCGGCTCGATGAAATGCTGCCCGTCGTTATCGCCGTAGCATAGGTGGTAACCAAGCTCAACGCCGGCCGGCACCCAGCCGCCCCAGCGCGGGAGACGCTCGAAAATCGCAGCACGTGGGTCCGCGTAGTAGCTCGGCATCACGCCCTCCAGCACCGCGAACTCGATCGGCGTATCCCACTGAATCGCCAGGTCTGCATGCGGGATAGCCGCCAAGATGCGATCGAGCTCGGCGCGCATGCCAGTGGCGTGGAGCGCCTCGACCGCCTCGTGATCGCCTTCGTCCACCAGCGCATGCACCAGCGCGATCGGCGTCGGCAGGCTAACCTGGAAACGCGCGTTTCGTGGGATGATGCCCTGCGCCCGCAGCGCGGCGAAGATCGGGTAGGATGCGATGGCGGCGTCGGCGTAGCCGAGCTCGGGCGGCGCGACGCGTGAATCTCCTGTCTGCGCTATGCCAGCGAGCTGCATAAAGGCCGGAACCTGCCAGCCGATGAAACCGCCGCGCTCGCCGGTCTCACCATCTGGGATGCGGCGCAGGTGTGCGCCGAGCTGCGCTCCGGCGGCGCGCAGCACCGCTTCCGTATCCGCGAGCGGAACGCTGCCGACGAGGTGTGCGCCGCGCGGCTGCCTGGTGTCGTCCATGGACAAGCTCTTTATCGCCATAATGTAAACTCTCAGTTCATATATATACTATCAGTATGGTACGTAAAAGTCAACTCCCGCTTCGATGTGTCGACGCGCTGGCGCACGGCGGTGGGGAGGCAGTCCCGTGCGTATCACGCTTTCCGCAGCAACCATTTTCTCCTGGCGCACGCAGTTGTTGGCCTGCGGCAGCGCGAGAGTTGCTGGCTGCTGAGCAGCAGCCAGAAAGGGCTTCCTTGGACGTGCAGCGCCCGCGCGGAGCGTCTCAGACAAAGATGCGTGGTGCGCATAGGGTTTGGGAGCGCAGCCCCAGAGAGAACTCCCCCTCTTTACGGACTCGATAGGACTGCGATACAATGCCACGATGCAGGCCAGCCAGATGGGGAGTTCGATGAGCACATTTCGCGAACGTCAGCGACAGCAGCGCGAGGCTGAGATCCTGGCCGCCGCCTATGCGCTGATGACTGAGCATGGCTACGATGGCATGACCATGGACGAGGTGGCGCAGCAGGTGGGCATCGCCAAGGTCACGCTCTACCAGCACTTCGCCTCAAAGGAAGCGCTCGCCGCAGGTATCGCGGTCGATCAGATGCGGCGCGTCGAGGACGAGCTCCAGCCGTTTTATGACTCAGACGGCCCAGCGCTGGATCGGCTGCGGGCGGTGCTGCGCCACAGCCTGGAGCAGCAAGCGCCGAAGTGGGTGGCGAACCTGCCGCCAAACGCCCGATTTGTGGCGCAGCACCCGGCGTTTCAGGCGCTGTACGCCGCGCGCGCCGCGCAGTGGGAGCGCCTGGTGGAGCAGGCCAAGCGCGAGGGTAGCCTCGATAGCGGCGTGGCGACGGCGGTACTGGTCAGGATGATGCAGCAGCTGTTCGCACCAGGCTACGAGGACCTGGTGCGCAGCGGCCGCGTCGCGCCAGAGGATGTGGTTCACACGCTGCTGACGATCGTGCTGCGCGGCGTGCGCGCCGATGGTTCGCCGTAGCGAGGGAACGATTGCTGACCCAGACGATGCGCTTTCGTGGCCGGCCTACTATCGGCGCGTGGCGCAGCGGCAGACAGCGTTTGATGGCCCGTAGCACTGACAGGGCTTCGCTTTCATCGCGCAGCGGCAGTCGGCTGAAAATATCGATAGACCTGTGGCAACAAGCTCAGAGCGAGCACACTGACGATGATAGCCGAGGGAATCGCTAGCAGCGCAGTGCTCTGCCACATGCCTATCAGCATGCTGACAGCGGCTAGTCCATAGACGAACAACAACGCTTGATAGCTACGAAGCATCCCGATCCACAGTCCATACGCTAAGGCGATGAGGCTGAGGGGAACTACTCCGACGATCAATGCGAGGAGAATAGCGACGATGGTCGCTACGAGAGTCGGCTGTGGCGGTCTAAGCGCCAACACATCGCCGGCGGCAGCCGGAAGCAGCAGTGCGCCGATCAGCGCAAGCAGCAGCCCGGCACCAACGAGAGCGTGTATGAGCGCCAGCAGACGCACAGCAGGCGGAGGGCTTACGCGGCGTAGACGGTCAGCCAGCATTATGTCACCCTCATTCAGTGGATGCCGAGCAGCAGCAGCAGCGCGATGAGCCCCAGCATCGCTGCGCCGGCGACGATCTTGACCAGCGCGTAGCGCAGCCGGTCCTCGCTCGCGCCGGCGAGCCGCCCCATCAGCCGAGCCCGCCCCTCGGCCGAGCGGCCGTCCATCGTCTGCCGCAGATACG
>JAYUUK010000007.1:0-2240 GCA_043754595.1 Roseiflexaceae bacterium
CAGTACGATAGCATCGTCCACGAGGCACCAAAGAAGCCGTGGGACGAGAAGACCGCCCACGATAAGCGCTGGATCCGTATCGGCCGACCGGTGGTGATCGTCGGCGGCGAGCTGACGCTGGAGAACCTGGGTCTGGTGTACAACAAAGACACGAAGATCTACGAGGCCCCGTTCCAGATGAAGGCCAACTGCGGCATCTTTCTGATCGACGACTTCGGGCGGCAGCAAGTCCGCGTATTCGACCTGCTCAATCGCTGGATCGTGCCGCTTGAGAAGCGCTACGACTTCCTCAACACCGCGACTGGGCAGAAGTTGCAGATCCCGTTCGACCAGATCATCATGTTCTCGACCAACCTCGACCCAAACGACCTGGGCGACGACGCGCTGCTGCGGCGCATCAAATTCAAGTTCGAGATCATCGACCCGACGCAGGACCAGTGGCGCGAGATCTGGAAGATTATGTGCCGGGTGTATAAGGTGCCATACGACGACCGGGGGCTGGATTACCTGGTCTCGCGCTGGTACGCGCCCGACGCACGGCCGTTCCGCAACTGTCAGCCACGCGATATCTTGCTACAGATGATGGCGATCGCCAAGTACAACATGGAGAGCGTGACGCTCAACGCCGATCTGCTCGACGCCGCCTGCATGACCTACTTCACCAGCAAAGAGAAGAAGAACTTCGGCGCGAAGGTGCGGCTGGATCTCTAGCGCGTTGACGATTGACGAACGCCGCGTCGTGGTGCCGACACACGTCGGCGCGATTCAAAGCGTGCGGTGTGAAACTGCTCTAGAATCGGTCGGCGAGGCGGATGGTGACGCGGGTCGCGCCCATGCGCAGCGTGGTGCCAGGTTCGACGCTGCGGGTCTCGCCGCGCAGCAGATACTCCTGGCCATCGGGCAGCGCCACCCACGTCCCGTTGCGGCTGATATCCTGCACCGCGATGGCATCCTCGCCAGTGCAGATCAGCCGCGCGTGATCTGAGGAGATCAGGTCATCGCCGGCGACCACCACTCGATGCTCGTGGCGGCGCGCGCTCTTGCGCCGCCCGATCAGCGTCTCCCCCTCGTCGAGCGCCACCAACAGCTCCCCCCCAGGCCCGCTGATGGCGGCCATGTGCCGCGCCGGGCCGAGGGCGAAGCGCAGCTGGCCGCCGTCGCACCACAGCTGCCCGCCAAACAGCTCGCCAGCAATCTCGTGCAGCAGCTCGACCGGGCGGCGCAGCTTGCCGCGGGTCATCGCCGCCAGACCGGGGAGCTCCTCAAGGCTGAGCAGCTTGAGCCCATCGCGGTGATCGTCGATATCGAGCGTCACCTGCGACTCGGGGTGGATCTCTGGCATCATCGCGATCGCGCCGATGACCGGGTCGCCCGCTGCGCCGTACGCCGCCAGCCTGGCCCGCACCGCATCGCGCTGGAGGCGGATGTGGTCGAGCGGCGTCCGCCCGCCGGCCTCGACGATCAGATCGCCGCTGCGGCTGCGCCACGACCCATCGTGGGCTGTCTCGATCGGGTCTGGCAGGGCGCGCAACGCGAGCACCAGCGTGGCGGCCGGGCGGAGCAGCAGCAGGTCGATATCGTCCGCCGGCGCGGCGTCGGCGGCGAAGCTGACCAGCAGCACCGTCGGCTCGGCCGATGGTGCGCGCCCGAGAAGCAGCAGCAGCTCAAGCGTGTAGTCGCGCAACCGGCGGCGCCGCGCCGGGTCCGGTGGGATCTGCCCGAGGTAGACCGAGATCGGGGGGTGCTGTATCATGGCCCGATCTTACTGCAAAGCCGTGTGGCGCGCAAGCAGCGCGGGCGCGGAGATGGCACAGGTGGCCGGCGTGAGTGGCGCGCAAGCTAGGTGGGGGTGTGAGTGGAGGTGGCGGACGTCCTCGCCACACCGGGGTCCCGTGCGCCGAGCGCGACCTGTCCTGGAGGGCGTCGCATGCGCGCGGGAGCCGCCCGCCACCACACAGCGTTGCCGCGCAGGTGGTGGGCAGCGCGAGAAGATCGTCGGCGGGTGACAAACGTGCGCCGCTGCTGGTCACCTACGGATAGCACGCGTGGCGGGAGCCGCCGCCACCACGCGCCACCGCTACCACGCGGCTCGGTCGGCGGGCGAGGCGCTCAACTTCGCGCGGCGTTGCGCTTCGATCTATAATGCCCAAAACCGAACAGGAACCTCACCGATGCATATGATTCTCCCCGGCGTCTACCGGCTGAGCGGCATGACCGTCGGCAATGTCTATCTGATCGAT
>JAYUUK010000008.1:0-6585 GCA_043754595.1 Roseiflexaceae bacterium
AGGTGACGAGGTGACGAGGTGACGAGGTGACGAGGTGACGAGGTGACGAGGTGACGAGGTGACGAGGTGACGAGGTGACGAGGTGACGAGGTGATTTGCCCGGAGATTAGCGTAGATGAGCGGATAACTGCCCGGTATCTGTGTCTATCTGTGGACAAACTGCCCGGTATTCACGAGGAGATTGCCCTTGCGTATTCCACGCTCGCAGTACGCCGCGCTCTACGGCCCCACCACCGGCGATCGAGTGCGGCTGGCGGACACCAACCTGCTGCTGCGCATCGAGCGCGACCTGCTGACCCACGGCGATGAGGCCGTATTTGGCGGTGGCAAGACCATCCGCGACGGTATGGCGCAGGGCGGGATGACCAGCAAGAACGGCGCGCTGGATCTGGTCATCACCAACGTGATCGTGATGGACGCCGTGCTCGGCGTGCTCAAGGCCGATATTGGCGTGCGCCACGGCCGGATCGTCGCCATCGGCAAGGCCGGCAACCCCGAGACCATGGACGGCGTCCACCCGCAGCTGGTGATCGGGCCGGGCACCGAGGTGATCGCCGGCGAGCATCTGATCGCCACGGCCGGCGCGATCGATAGCCACATCCACATGATCGCGCCGCAGCAGATTTACCATGCGCTCTCCAACGGAATCACCACGATGATCGGCGGCGGCACCGGCCCGGCCGATGGCACAAACGCCACCACCGTGACGCCAGGGCCGTGGTACCTGGCGCGCATGCTCCAGGCCGCCGAGACCCTGCCGGTCAACTGGGGGTTGCTCGGCAAGGGCAACTCCAGCCGCCCCGAAGCGCTGCGCGAGCAGATCGAGGCCGGGGCCTGCGGCCTCAAAGACCACGAGGACTGGGGGACCACCCCGGCCGTGATCGATATGTCGCTGCGCATCGCCGACGAGTACGACGTGCAGGTGGCGATCCACACCGACACGCTCAACGAGAGTGGCTTCGTCGAGGATACGATCGCCGCCATCGACGGGCGCACCATCCACACCTACCACACCGAGGGCGCAGGCGGCGGCCACGCGCCTGACATCATCAAGATCGCGGCGCTGCCCAACATCTTGCCGTCCTCCACCAACCCGACGCGGCCGTACACCGTCAACACCCTGGCCGAGCATCTCGATATGCTGATCGTCTGCCATCACCTCAACCCGGCGATCGCCGAGGACGTGGCCTTCGCCGAGAGCCGCATCCGCAAGGAGACGATCGCCGCCGAGGATGTGCTGCACGATATGGGCGTGATCAGCATGTACTCGTCGGACTCGCAGGCGATGGGCCGAATCGGCGAGACCTTCACCCGCGCGTTTCAGACGGCGCACAAGATGAAGGCACAGCGCGGCCCGCTGCCGGAGGACGCAAGTGGCGACGACAACGGCCGTCTGCTGCGCTACCTCGCCAAGCTGACGATCAACCCGGCGCTGGCCCACGGCATCGCCCACGAGGTCGGCAGCCTGGAGATCGGCAAGCTGGCGGATATCGTGCTGTGGGACCCAGCCTATTTCGGCGTCAAGCCCAAGATGATCATCAAAGGCGGCATGATCTCCTGGGCACTGATGGGCGATCCAAACGCCTCGATCCCGACGCCGCAGCCGGTGCTGTACCGGCCGATGTTCGGCGCGTTCGGCGACGCCATCGGGCAGACATGCGTCAACTTTATGTCGCGCGCATCGATCGAGCTGGGCGTGCCGGAGAGGCTCGGGCTGCGGCGGCGCGGCGTGGCGGTGAGCGGCTGCCGCAGCGTCGGCAAGCAGCATCTGGTGCGAAATAGCGCCATGCCGCGCATCGACGTCGACCCAGACACGTACGAGGTGCGCGTCGATGGGGAGATCGCCACCTGCGAGCCGGCCGAGACGCTGCCGCTGGCGCAGCTCTACTTCCTGGTGTGACAGCGGCGGCAGCTCATCCACCGCGAGATCGGAGGGGCGCAGCGAGCTGCGCGCATGATAACCGGGCAGCCATCCGCTCATCTTCGCGAGTAGCGCGAATGCCGGACAGCGGCGGCAGCTCATCCACCGCGAGATCGGAGGGGCGCAGCGAGCTGCGCTCACAGATGCCAGGCGGCGCAGCGCCACGGAAGAGTCTTTCATGCTGCTGCGCAGCTCGCTGCGCAGCAGCAAAACAGCAGTTACCGCGCTGCCGCAGGCCACGAGCAACCTCGTGGAGATAGCAGCGCTAGCTGCGACGCCAGATCAGCAACCCACCGATCGCCATCAGGATGATCGGGAAGATAATATCGGTGTTGATGCCGAGCTGATCGGCCAGGATCATCGCGCCGAACCCCACCAGCACGATCCCCACCCAGTTGAGCCGTTTGCGCCTGATACTCGGCTGCTGCGCCAGCGGCGGCGCGTCGTAGATCGGCTGCTGTGCGGCGTACGGCTGCTGCTCGGCGTACACCGCATCCTTGCCGAGGCTGACGGTGGAGCCGGTGGTTGGCGTGCGGGTCGGCTCGCCGGTCATCGGGTCGAAGGCATAGCGCTCGCTTGGGACGGCGGCGCGCTCATAGCGCGGCATCTCGCTGACGCGCGGCTGCACGATCGTGTCGATCGGGCCGAACGCGGCGGGCGTGCGCTCCGGCTCGCGCGGCATCACCGCCCACAAGATCGGGTAGATAATCAGACCGAGGCCGGTGGTCAACGTCACAATCGCAAACACCAGCCGGACGATGGTCGGGTCGATGGCGAAGTACATCGCGAGGCCGCCACAGACGCCGGCGAGCATTGTCTCACTCCGGCTGCGCATCAGACGAGGCTGCATAGTTCTATCCTTTCCGGGCCGACTCGCGCCGGCCTTGGCATCTATGCCTGCTATGACGCCGCGCCGCCTGAATTGTTGCAGCATGCGTTGGCTAGCCGCAGGCAATCCTGGGGCGGTGCTCCGCCCCGTGTGGGCTTCGCCCATTGCCCCGCACCCAGACGCAGCAAACTGCGTCCCTACGCCGGGCATCGCCCACACATGGCCCGGGTAGCGCGGCGGCGATGGAGCAGCAACGAAGCGGCAGCACGCGATGTGGGTCGCTCGTGGTTGGCTTGCGCTGGGGTGCGGTGGCGAACGCACACGTGGGCGTCACGTTTGGGGGTTCGAAGATACGGTATTGGTTGTCAAGCCCTGCACTCGCGCGCCGCTGGGCAGGTGGCACGACGTCGCGTGCCGGGCAGGGACGCATCCATGATCCGTTTCATCATTCGTCACGGGCCATGGTCCCTGCGCGGCGGTGTTGCCGCCCCTGACGCCCCAGGCGATGCACCGCCACGCGTGCGAGAGCTCGGGTCGAACGGCTGCTGGTGCGTCACGACCGCCTCGGCGAGGAGCAGCCGTTTGCGTGCGACGGCACCGTGGACAACCGTGGCGGGTTTGCCCGCAGCCGCTCATACACGGGCCGGAGGACCGGGTTCCCATGGGATGCGCTGCGGCTCGCCATAGACCGCGCGGTGCGCAATCGGGTATGACCGCCGTGCCCCAGTTGCGCCCGTCGTCGCACGCGTGTCCCCGATTCATATACCCGCGGCACCAGCCCCGCGTAGGCCGGGAGTTGGTCGGCGGTGTGCCCGGTCTGGACGTTCACGGTGGCCACCAACAGCCAGGCAGTGGTGATGGGACCAATGCCGGGAATGCTGGCGAGCAACGTGGCGGATGCAGCCCACGCACCGTCACGCAGCACGGTCGTCAGGTCGGCATCGCGCGTGGTCAGGCGTGTGGCAATCTCGGCAATGATCGGGTCACGATGCGCAATTGCGTCGGCGATGACGACCAGCCATTGGGCGCGGGCATGCCGCTGGTTCCGCGCCTGCTGGCGCATGGCCAGGAGGCCATCACGGACCCGCAGGCGCGGGCGGAGCGCGTGGGAGACGGCGGGCGGGGGTGTCCAGGCTGGCGGCTGGCGTTCGGCAGCGAACTGGGCGAGGCGCTGCGCGTCGAGCGCGTCGGTCGTGGCGCGGGAGCGCGCGCGCAAAGGCATGGGCGTGGGTCGGATTGACCACGCTGACGCCGTAGCCGGCCTGATGGAGGATCACGGCGAGCGTGACCCAATAGCTCCCCGTGGCTTCCATGCCCACCCGGGTGGTTGTCGGCATGTGCCCAGCACCGATGAGCGCGCGTTGCAGGGCAGAAAAGCCGTCGGGGGTCTGGGCAAAGGTCGGGGCCGCAGACAGCCCAACGCCGGGTACGGTCCAGACGGCGGTGCGGGATGCGGCGGCGATGTCAACGCCGACGACGGTGGCGGTTGTCGAGCAGGGCGATGGAGGAAGCATCGGCACCGCACAGTCGGCACGACGGCCGAAATGCGTGGATCGGCGTTCCCGGGAACGGCGCACGTCATCCCTCGTGATGCGTGGTCATTGCCACTCGATACGGTTGTGACTCGGGCCGTTCGCCGTGGTGGGGACGTAGCTTCGAAACGCAGTCAGGGCCGCTTGGAGGAGCAGCGTCACACCACCACGGTGGAACACCCGTCGTAGACGAGGGGGAGAATCCCCCTCGCGGGGGTGTCGGGGGCCGGCACCCTGACGCGGGTGCAGAGCTTGCCCCTTCGGCTGCGCTCAGGGCAAGCTCTGAGCGCAGCCGAAGGGGCGCAGCGCCGGCCACGGACGTACTACAGCACACGCGCGCCGCCCGCGCTGGCGTGCTACCATGGATCTATGCTCAACGTTCTGCTCATCCAGCTGCCGGTGCCAAACAACCCAGCCACCAACGTCCCGCTCGCCGCCGGCTACCTCAAGGCGTACGCCCACGCCCAGGGATTGCTGGACCGCGTCCAGATCGATATCCTGCCCCGCGCCCTGGCGGACTTCGCCGGCGATGCGCTGCTGGAGGACGCGATCGTGGCGGCCGCCCCGGATGTGCTCGGCGTCTCACTCTACACCTGGAACAGCGAGCGCAGCCTGGCGCTGGCGCTACGGGTCAAGCGTCGCCTTCCAGCGTTGCTGGTGGTGGCCGGCGGCCCGGAGCTCCAGGGCGATGCGCCGTGGGTGCTGAGCCACCCAGGGCTCGATATCGGTGTGATCGGCGAGGGCGAGCAGACCTTCGCCGCACTGCTGCTGGCGCTGCTAGACGGCGCTCCGTGGCGCGATATCCCCGGCGTGACCTCCCGCGACGCGTCCGGCGCGATCCAGCTAGCGCAGCCGCGTGCCCCACTCGCCGATCTCACGGCGGTTCCGTCGCCCTACCTGCTCGGCTATCTGGAAATCGCGCCGGACGCCATGCTCATGGTTGAGGTATCGCGCTGGTGCCCATACGCCTGCAGCTTCTGCCTCTACGGCCGCAACATGGGGCCGAAGCTCGGCGGGCGGATCTTCCCGCTGGAGCAGCTGCTGGCTGAGATCCGCTGGGGCTACGCGCGCGGCGCGCGGCAGATCCACTTCATCGAGGCCAACCTCAATCTGGTGCCGCTGTTTCGCCCGCTGATGCGCGAGCTCGCCGCGCTCAACGCCGATGGCGATCTGCGGCTCTACGCCGAGCTGCGCGGCGAGCACCTGAGCGATGAGACGGTGGACGCGCTGGTCGCCGCCGGGCTGCGGGTCGCCGAGGTCGGCCTCCAGACCGCCAACCCGGCCGCGCTGCGCGCGGCGCAGCGCCGGACCGACCTGGCGAAGTGGGCCGAGGGGACGCGGCGGCTCTACGCGCGCGGCGTCGATGTGCTGCTCGATGTGATCCTCGGGCTGCCGGAGGACGACGCCGACGGCGTGGCGCAGACGCTGGCGTTCCTGGAGCGCGAGCGGCTCCACAGCTATGATATCTTCACCCTCCAGCTACTGCCGGGGGTGCAGGTGCGCCGCCAGGCCGCAGCGTACGGCATCATCTTCCAGGATCTGCCGCCGTACTACGTCCTCGGCAGCGCTCGGCAGAGCTACGCCGAGCTGCGGCGGCTGCGGCACGAGCTCAAGCTCGGGGCCGGTCTGGACCCAGATGCCGTCGATGGTGCGCCGCCGCCGCGCGCCGATGCGCTGCGCCCGCCAGACGCCAGCGCTGCCCCGCTGACCAGGGTGTTGGTCGAGCCGGGCGCCGCACCGCCCGCCTCAGCCATCAGGGAGCTCGCCCAGCACGTCGATCTCGTCGTCCCGTGGTCCATGGCCGAGCTGATCGGCGGGTGGCTCGCGGCTGCGATCGCGGCTAACCCTTCGGCACTGCTGGACTGCTACCTGCTGGCAGACGACCCGCCCGCGCCAGCTGCGCTCGCCGCCTGGCGCGATGGCCTGCCGCACACACCAGGCTACCTGGACCGGGTGGCGGTCTACCGGCGCGAGACGCCAGCGCAGCTGTGGGATCGGCTGAGCCCGCGGCTGTTCGTGGTGCTGCCGTGGACTGTGGGCGCCGCGCCAGAGGCGTATGCTGGGGTGGCCGAGATTATCTGGCGCTACGATCTGGCAGATGGCGATGCGCCGCCGCTGGCCGCGTGGGCGGCTGCGGGCGGCGCTGGAGTGCTGGTGGGCGGGCAGATCCGCTGGGCGGATGCCTGATCAGCCGCCGGGCGTGCGCGTCGGCTCTGGCTCGCGCGTCGGCTCCGGCTGCGGCTCGCGCGTCGGCTCCGGCTGCGGCTCGCGCGTCGGCTCCGGCTGCGGCTCGCGCGTCGGCT
>JAYUUK010000009.1:0-19845 GCA_043754595.1 Roseiflexaceae bacterium
TTCGCCACCACCATCACGGTATAGCTGCCGCTCGGCAAGGCGCGGCGGCGCAGCGCGGGGTCATCGGTGGCGGCGGTCCCGTCGAAGCGCAGCGCGTACGGGTCGGCCGATGCGGTGCGGCGCTCGCCGCTGCGCAGAGCATACGCTGTACCCTTCGCATCGGTGAGCGAGAGGGTGACGCTCGTCGGCTTCCCGATGCGGTAGCCGATCGTGACCGTCTCGCCATGGCCGGTTGGCGCGATCTCGGGGGCCGAGAGCGTTAGATCGCTCAGCAGCGGCTGGCTGCCGCAGCTAGCGAGCAGCGGACCAGCGCACAGCGCCAGCAGCAGGGCACAAAAAAGCGAGCATGGGAGGTTACGCATGCTCGCTATTCTACCAGATCGCGCTACTCCTCAAACACCCAGTTCTCCTGGCGGGCCAGCGTCTGGAGCGCGCGGGTCAGCGAGCTGAGCTGCTTGAGGAGCAGCCCGACTTTCATCGGCGCGCCGTTGTCGCTCTTGACCCACTTGACGAGGTCGCCCTCGATGTGGGCGCGCGCCAGCCGGTCGGTCTCGTCCAGCATCTGATCCAGCGAGCGGATACGAAACACTCGCGCCTTGTTCTTCGGCTGGTTCTCGACGGTCTCGTCCTCGGCGGTGAGGTAGCGGCCGTCGTCTGATTTCTCCTCCTCGTCCCACAGGTCGGCGTCGCTCTCGCCGCCGGCCATCGCTTCGAGCGCCGCGCCGCGCGCCATGCCGCCGCCGGCGGGCTGCGGCGGCGGGGTGCCAATTTTGGGCGCGCCGACGGTCAGATCGACGCCCTGCTGCAGCGCGGTGAGCGCATCGTCGAGCGAGAGGTTGGGGTTGGCGGCGAAGAACGACGCTAGGCGCGAGATCTCTGCAGCAGACATCCCCTCGTCCACCGCGGCGCGCGCTAGCTCCAGCATCGTCCGCTTGTTCGGCACGCGGCGGAGGTGCTGCGCCTGCGTCACATTCAGCTCGCCGGCGCGCAGCATGGTCTGCACCTCGTCTGGCAGATCGAGCAGACCGAGGTAGCGGCGCACCGTGCGCGACGAGAAGCCGACGGTGCGGGCCACCGCCTCATCGACCGCGCCCTCGTCCATCCCTGGCTTGGCGCTCTGCTCGCGCAGCCGCAGAAACGCCTTGGCCTGCTCCAAGTCGTTGAGGTCGCGGCGCTGGACGTTCTCGGTCAGCTGGCGAACGAGCATATGCGGGTCGTCAGCGTCGAGCAGCACGCACGGTACGCGCTCGAGCTCAAGCTTGAGCGCCGCGAGCCGCCGCCGGTTGCCGTACACCACGCGGTAGCGCCCTCGCCCGCTCTCCACCACCCCGATCGGCTGGAGCAGCCCATAGTCGGCGATGGTCGTCGCCAGCCCATCCACATCGCCCGGATCCTCGCGCACACCGTTTGGATCTGCTTCAAGCTGCCGCGGATCGAGATACAGTAGTTGCATAGTCGGTTCACCTTATCGTGGCTGTAAGTGGCACAAGTGTTCGCTGAGTATCGCCAGTATAGCAGATCTCCGGCGGGGGTACAAACCCCAAAGATATGGTATACTATCGCGCTTGGAGCTATGGCAAAGTTCCCCTAGCATCTGCGAAGGTATTTGCATCAAGGAGTGAAACGTGTCCGAGAAGATCAGCATCGCGCTCGAGCAGCGCACGATTATCGGTAAGAGAGTGCATCGTCTGCGCAAGCAGGGCATCATCCCCGCCACGATCTACGGCAAGGGCGTGGCCCCGATCGCGGTACAACTGCCGCTGCGAGCCTTCAACGATCTGCTGCGGCAGGCCGGGCGCTCAAAGCTCATCGAGCTGCAGGTGCCGGGGCAGCCCACGATCTCGTCGTTCATCCACGTCACGCAGCGCCACCCGGTCTCGCGCGCGTTTGTCCACGTGGACTTCCTGGCGGTGGATCTCAAGATCGCGGTGACCGTCGCCATCCCGGTGCACATCATCGGCGAGTCCGACATGGTAGTCCGCGGCGATGCGGTGCTCAACCAGACGCTGACCACCATCGAGGTGCGCGCGCTGCCGGCCAACCTGCCATCGTCGGTCACCGTGGATATCAGCTCACTCGATAGCCCAGAAAAAGCGATCCACGTGCGCGACCTGTCGGTGCCGAGCGACGCCGAGATCGTCACCGACGGCGATCTCATCGCCGTCGGCCTCACGCTGACCCGCGCAGGCAAGGGCGAGGAGGAAGAGGAGACGACGACCGAGGCAACCGATCAGCCAGAGTTGGTGCGCAAGGAGAAGGAAGACGAGGAGTAGTCTTCTCGTTGTCGAATATTGGGCGGCCGCGCTATACCAGCGCGGTCGCCCTTTTGCTGCGCTCAGATGAAGCTGCGCATAGCGGGGGTTTGAGGAGCCCGTGCACAAAGCGGGGTTTAGTGGCACAGCCCGTGCGCGGCGCAGAGCCGGGACTTGGGGGCGCAGCCCCCGATTTTCCCCATACGATCGCAAAGGAAAAGCCGACGCTTGCGCGTCGGCTTTTCGGCTTAGTCAGGGTATCGTCGCGGTTGGGCTAGTTCGCCCTACCGGCGGCGATACCCATAAGCTGATTACTCACAGGCATCACCTCCTTTACGCCTACACGGCTCACAAGGATTTGACTAACATAGACATTATAGCAATGCTGTCGCCAAAAGTCAAGTACATCGCAAGACTGATTTGACATCTCTCATCCTATCGGCTACAACATACGGCGGATGAAGCGCCACGCTCCATCGCTGTGCCCGGCCTCCTCGAAAGGATAGACTCGATGTTCCGCCTACTCGCCCTCGCCGCGCTGCTGCTCGCCAGCTGTGGCGGCCCGTACACCTACCGCGGCGGCCCGGTCGACCCGCCGACCAAAGCCTATGACTTCACGCTCACCCGCGACGACGGCGCGCCGTTCACCCTCAGCCAGCAGACGGGCAAGGTCACGCTGCTGTTCTTCGGCTTCACCCACTGCCCGGATGTCTGCCCCACCGCGCTCGCCGATGTAGCGGCCGTCAGACGCAAGCTCGGGCCAGCCGCAAAGGATGTCCAGCTGGCATTCATCAGCATCGACCCGGCGCGCGATACGCCACAGGTGATGGCCAACTATGTTCACAGCTTCGACCCGACGTTCATCGGGCTGAGCGCTACCCAGGCGCAGCTCGATCCGATCCTTGCGGCCTACGGCGCGAGCGCCACCCGCCGCGATCTGCCTGGCTCGGCGCTCGGCTACACAATGGACCACACCGCGTTCACCTATCTGATAGACCAGCGAGGCAACTGGCGGCTGATCTTTGAGCCGGGGATGAGCGTCGAAGATATGACGAGCGATGTCGCGCACGTGGTGCAGAGCGGCGGTGCCGCATGAGCGATCGTCTGCTGGTTGTGTTCGCGGTGGCGCTGCTGCTGAGCGCGTGCGGCGGGGGAGGTGCGGCCGATCCAGCGAGCGGCGAAGACAGCGCGGCTGGGCCAACGGTGCGGGTCGGCGCTATCGAGATCAGCGGCTCGTGGTCGCGT
This sequence comes from Roseiflexaceae bacterium, assembly GCA_043754595.1. Taxonomy (GTDB): domain Bacteria; phylum Chloroflexota; class Chloroflexia; order Chloroflexales; family Roseiflexaceae; genus JAYUUK01. The sequence continues at coordinate 3,498 of JAYUUK010000009.1, forward strand.
ATTGTCGCTGGTGTGGGCGATGGCGCGATGGGCGCTGCCTACATGACGATCAGGAACAGCGGCGCTGAGCCGGACACGCTCATGCGGGTCGAGGGGAGCGTGGCGCGGGCCATCGAGCTGCACACGATGGAGCTGGAGAGCGGCGTGATGAAGATGAACCCGGTGGGGCCAGCCGGGGTCGTCATTCCAGCGGGCGGCGAGGTCACGCTCGCGACTGCCGGGCTGCACATCATGCTGATTGGGGTCAGCGGCCCGCCGAAGCCTGGCGAGACCGTGGCGCTGAAGCTGATGTTCGCCAGGGCTGGCGCGGTCACCATCGAGTGCCCGGTGCGCGCCAATGGATAGGGAACCAATGGCGAATTGACTATTGACCATTGACTATTGAACGCTGAAGTCAATAATCAATGGTCAATGGTCAATAGTCAATTCCTTGTTACATCCGCCCGAGCACCTCAGTCTTCTTCGCGTCGTACTCGGTCTGGGTGATCAGCCCCATATCCAGCATCTCTTTGAGCTTTTTGAGCGTCTGCATCGGGTCCTCGCGCGCCGCCGCCTGCTGTGGCTGTTGTGGCTGGATCGTCTGCCCGAGCAGCGCGCCGAGCTGCGCTCCAGCGCCGAGCCCCACGCCCATGCCTGCCAGGTTGCTACCGCCAGCCTGCGCCGCGTCCTGCAGTGCCTCAGCCGCCTTGTAGCGTGTGTAGTCGCCCATCCCGCCCATCGCCGCCACGCCGCCGGCCTGATCCACACGCCGCTCGAGCTCCTCCGGTACGGTGATGGTGTTGATGTAAAAACGCGTCAGCTCGACCCCGAGGTTGGCGAAGTCCGGCTTGAGCTTCTGATGCGCCAGCGCCGAGATCTCATCGTAGGTGGTGGCCAGATCCAGCACCGAGAGCTTGCGCTCGCGCATGGTTTCGGCGATCACGTCGGCCACGCGCGCCACAATCGAGCTGCGCAGCTGCTCCTCGATATCCGAGACCAACAGCCGCCCGCGCGTCCCCACCACCGCCGAGAGCAGCTTGCGCGGCTCGGACACCTGGATGATAAACGTTCCAAACGCACGCAGCCGCACCATGCCGAACTGCATATCGCGCATCGGGATTGGCTGCGGCGTGCCCCACTTCAGATCGGTGTACTGCTGCAGACTGACGAAGTAGACATCGGCGCGGAACGGGCTACGGCCGCCGGCGAACACCGGCTTGATAAAGTCGATCAGCAGCGGGACGTTAGCGGTGCTCAGCGTGTGGCGGCCGGGGATAAGCATATCCAGAAAGCGGCCGTCGCGAGCGAAGAACGCCAACTGTCCCTCGCGCACGATGCACTGCGAGCCAAATCGCAGCTCGCCCATGCCATCCTGCGGCACCCGCGCCACCAGCGTCGTGCCGATCGGGTCGACGAACTCGGCGATATCAAGCAGCGCCATGGTGATCTCCTTGTTGGATCGGTTTATGTTGTTGCATCCTGGTTCCCTCGCCGTCGGCAGCGCCGAGCAGCGCCATGGTGAGCAGCCCCGCATCGGTCCCGATAAGATGTACGGTCAGCTCGGCGTTTCGTTGCACAAGCCCCCACATCAGCTCGATCTTGCTGCGCATCCCGCCAGTCACGTCCACCGCGTGCGAGCCGCCCGCCCCCGCCAGCACCGCGTCGATCGTGTCGCCGTGGATCAGCGGGATAAGCGCGGCATCGGGGTGCTCGTGCGGGTTGGCGCTGAACACGCCGCGCTCGCCCACCAGGATGATCCGCTGCGGCCGCAGCGCCGGCGTCTCGGCCAGCCGCCCAAGCAGTTGCTCGGTCGAGATGATGGCGCAGCCCTGCTCGCCGTCGAAGCTGACATCGCCGTGGACCACCGGCAGCAGCCCACGATCAAGCGCCAGCGCCACCGTCGTCGTATCCCAGTCGGTCAGACGCCCGCTGGCGCTGCGCAGCGTGGCCGATGGCTGGAGCGCCAGCGCCGGGACGCCGGCTGCCAGCAGCCCATCGATCACAAAGCGGTTGAGCCGCAGCGCCGCCGCCGATGTCAGCGCGTAGCCGCGCCAGTCGTCGCCTGCGGCCAGCCCGCGCTGGATGTGGTAGCGCTGCGCGTAGACGTGGCCGAACGAGCCGGAGCCGTGGCCGAGCACGATCCGCAGCGATGGGTCGGCGTCCAGCGCGGTGCGGATCTCGCCGCCGAGCCTAGCGATCAGCGCCAGATCCGGCGTCTCCTGCCGGGTTTTATCGGTGATCACCGAGCCGCCAAACTTGATGAACGTCACCATGCGATGGCCTCGCCTCCTGGGCGTTTGCTATGCGAACAGCAGGATGCCGAGCGAGATGAGACCCCACGACCCGATCGCCACCGCCAGCGGGATGTCGTGCAGCACGAGATCGGCCGGGTTGCCGCCGCCGCCGTGCTTGTAGATCAGGTAGAGGTAGCGAAAAATCGCGTAGGCCACAAACGGGACGGTGACCAGCATGAGCGAGAACGGCTCGTGCGGCAGCGTCGGCGCGGTGGTGGTGAACAGCGTGTAGGCGATCAGCGTGGCGGCGATCACGATCGACATCATCTGATCGAGCAGCGGCAGCGAGTACTCCTGTAAGATCCGCCGGTGATCGCCGGCCCCATCTTGCAGCAGCACGATCTCGGCGCGGCGCTTGGCGATGCCCAAAAACAGCGCCAACAGCCCCATGCAGATCAGCAGCCAGGGGGTAATATTGATGTCCAATACTGTTGCCCCGGCCACGGCGCGCAGTACAAACCCGGCGGCGATGGTAAAAATATCGAGGATGACAATATTCTTGAGGTAGTAGGAGTAGAGCACGCCCTGCACCAGTACATAGGTGATCAGGATCGCGCCGAAGTCCAGGTTGTGGCCCGCCCACCCCACCGGCCCCGGCGATGGCACGTAGGCGACATCGAGCCAGAAGCCGCTGCCGATCGCCACTGTCATGCAGATAATCGCCGCCACCCACGCCATGCCTGGCTTGAGCCTGCCAGATGGCAGCGGGCGATTGCGCTTCCTGGGATGCGCCCGGTCCTTCTCGATGTCGACCAGATCGTTGATCAGGTAGATCGACCCGGCCGCCAGACAGAAGCAGATAAATGCGCCAAACGTCACCAGCAGCGGGATCGGTCTGGTCCACAGGTGCTGCTGCGAAAACGCGATCGCCGCGAAGACGAACGCGTTTTTGAGCCAGTCTTTGGGGCGCATGGTGCGGACGATCTCGACCAGCACGCCCACGCCGTGCGCCGGCACCGCGCGCATCTCCGTCGATTCTGCCATAGCTCTCAGTCCCCCGCTCGCTTCCTCCGCCACTCGCTATTCTACCGCACTCGCGCAGTCTTTGGGAGGATCGACGGCAGCGCTCACGAGTCAGCCGCGCTCGGCGAGCAAGATCAGCAGCGCCAGCGCGTAAGCGTCCTCGGCGGTTGAGGCCAACTCGCCGCGCCGCACGCCGACGGCGCAAACATAGCGCACGCCGTCCGCGCTGCGGCTCAGGCTCAATGCAGCACGCGGCGCGAGCCCCTCGATCGCGCCGCGCAGCTGGGTCTCGCTCGGCAGCCAGAGCGCCTCACTGACCATCAGGTAGTCCAGCGCCCACTCGCTGGTGCCGTGGAAGCAGATCGCCGGCTCGCCGTTCATGAGCTGGATCTCGATCACCAGCGAGCTGAGTAAAACAACGCGCTCACCATCCGACCCATCGGGCACCAGCACCCGATCGCCCTCGGCCGGCGTCCAGCCGAGGCCTGCGGCGCTCAGCTCGCGCGCCAGTGCTGCGCTTAGCATCGTCCCCTCATCATTTCTGCTCGGCGCGGTAGGCCGCCAGCTCTGCCAGCCGGGTCTCGCTCATCTGCTTCAGCGCCGCACGCCAGTCGTCGCGCCGCTCCTCAAGCGCGTCCACCAGGATCTCGGCCACCGCCAGGTTACGGAACCACTTGCGGTCGGCCGGGACAATGTGCCAGGGCGCGCCCTCGGTGCTACAGCGGCCGAGCGCGTCCTCGTAGGCCTCCTGGTAGGCATCCCACAGCTCGCGCTCTTTCCAGTCGCCCGCCGAGAGCTTCCAGGCCTTCTCCACATCCTGCTCGCGCGCCAGCAGCCGCTCCTCCTGCTCGCGCTTGCTAATGTGCAGGTAGACCTTGCGCACGATGATGTCGTTGGCCGCCAACAGCGACTCAAAAGCGTTGATCTGATCGTAGCGCGCCTTCCAGCGCGCCTCGCTGGCCAGCTTGTGAACCCGCACCACCAGCACGTCTTCGTAGTGCGAGCGGTTGAAGACTGTCAGCTCGCCGCGCCCTGGCGCGACCTTGTGTACCCGCCAGAGGAAATCGTGCGATAGCTCATCGGCCGTCGGCACTTTGAACGACTCGATGCGCAGCCCCTGCGGGTTGACGTTCACTAGCACGCTGCGGATGGCACCATCTTTGCCGCTGGTGTCCATCCCCTGCAGCACCAGCAGCATGCCGTGATGCCCGGCGGCGTACATCTCCTCCTGCAGCGCGTCGAGCTTGGCGTTGAGCTTGGCGAAGCGCTTCTCGCCCGCCTCGCGCGTCAGCCCGCCGTCGGCGTGCGAGTCGATCGACGTCAGCTTGACCTTCGCCCCCGGCTTGACCAGCGTCGCGTAGCCCATGATCGCTCCCTATACCATGCCTGCGTCTGTCAGCATCGTCACCAGCGGCGAGTCCACGATCATCAGCGGAAAATCGACGCGCCCGCCGCGACGGGCGCTCTCCCAGGTGCCAAAGATCAGCTCGGTGGTCCGCAGCACCCGCGCCGCCGAGAGCTCCGGCTCGCGGCCATGCTCCAGCGCATCGATCAGATCGATGATGCCGCGGGTCACACACTGATCGCCGTGCAGATTCTCGCCGGTGTCGATCGTCGTCCAGCCGGTCTCGCCCGCCAGCCAGGTGCGCAGCGGCACAGCGTTATCCAGCTCGATCTGGCCAGCGCTGCCGATGACCCGGATCCAGAGCTGGTCTGGCGCGCCGTGGCCGGTGGTCATCAGCCCCTGCACCCCGTTGGCGAATTGGAACTGGCTCAGCCCCTGGCCCTCGACCCACGCCCCAAATACCTGCTGGCTGCCACGTAGATCGACCTGCCCGATGGCCCATTCGGCCGGGGTCTCGTTGTTGAAGTAGAACAGCATGTCGAACCAGTGGGTGCCCCAGTCGAACAAGTTACCGCAGGCGGCTTCCATGCGCCGCAGCTCGCCGATCGCGCCCGAGTCGATCAGCTCCTTGGCCTTGCGAAATGGTGCGCCGAAGCGCCGCTGATGGTTGAACGTCAGCTGCACGCCGCGCTCGCGGCAGATGCGCTCCATCGCCAGGCTCTCGCCATACGTCGGGGCCATGGGCTTCTCGCAGTGAATGGCCTTGACGCCGGCCTCGGCTGCGGCGATCACCATCGGCGCGTGCAGGTGCGGCCAGGTGCTGATGCTGACGATATCGAGCCGCTCTTTGACCAGCATTTCGGTGTAGTCGGTGTAGATCGCATCGCCGCCGCCGTGGCGATCGGCAAAGGCACGGGCGTTCTCCGCGCTGATATCCGCCAGCGCCACGATCTGCGCCTTGCCAGAGGCTGCGTAGCCGAAGGCGTGCTGATGCGACATGCCAAACCCGGTGGCACCGTCCGATCGCCACGGCTTGCCGCAGCCGATGATTCCGACTCGATACATGGTTATTCCTTTACACGCCAAGCGTTTTGAGGTATTCGCGGCTAACCCTGGCGCTCTCCTCGGCGTTGGCGAGCTGCGTCACATCGGTCTCGACGATCGCCCAGCCGCTGAAGCCAGCGTCGCGCAGCGCCGCCAAGATCGCGCCGAAGTCGATGGCCCCCTGGCCGAGCTCGGTCCAGATGCCATGCCGCTGCGCGGTGCCGTAGTCCCACTGCTGCGCATAGCCTTCGTCGCGCACCGCCAGCACGATATCCTTGAGATGGATCGTCTTGATGCGCGCTGCGTGTCGCCGCACAAATGCCAGCGGGTCGCTCCCGCCCCACGCCAGATGCCCGGTGTCCGGCCCGAGGAAGATCAGCTCTGGGTCGGTCAGCGCCAGCAGCCGCTCGATCTCCTCGCCGGTCTCGATCGGCGTGCCGACGTGGTTGTGAAAGCAGCTGCGCACGCCCTCGGCCAGCGTCACGTTGCCCACCTCGTTGAGAGTCTCGGCGAACAGCGCGAACTCCGCGTCGGTCAGGCTATCGGCTGGCGTCACGTGCCCCGAGGTCTGCGCGCGGGTCTTGCCAGACGCGGTGACGTAGTCGAAGCCGCCGGCGGCGACGTACAGCTCGCCACACCCCACCTCGCGCATGAAGCGAGCATTCTGCCGCGCCTGGTCCAGGATCTGGGCGCGGCGCTCTGGCTTCCAGAAATCTGCCCCGAGGTAGCCGGGGGCCGGGAGCAGCCCGTAGCGGTCGTAGAGATCGAGCGCTTCCTGCGCCGTCGCCCCCGGGCGCGGCCCGGCCGGCGCGCCGCGGTACCCGGCGGCGGCGATCTCCTGCAGCACCTGCTCCTCGGCCACGCCACGCGGCCAGGTGATTTGGCCACATCCGATCAAGACATTCATGGTGATCCTCGTATGCTATGCGATCCCGAGCGCTTCGCCGATTGGCGCGGCGTCAGGCCCCGTCCTTGTCCCGTCGTCGGCGGTGCGGCCGCCGCACGATCTGATCCTGCGACGCTGGCTCAGACCCTGTCTGCGTGGCTGGCGGCTGTCGCGAATGCCCCGGCAGCGGCGGCCGCGCCGAGGATGGCCGCCGAGTCTGCGGCGTCGACGCGGTGCGGCCCTGCTGCGTCAGCGCGCGCCCCTGTCGTGGCGTGTCGCCCTGGCGCAGCGGATCGCTCTGGCCGGATGGCACCTGCGGCTCGGCCGGGCGCTGCGCCTTGCGCGCCGCCCCATCGTCAAGCGCCTCCATCCCATCTTCGAGCAGCGCCAGCGCGTCGAGCACCTCGGTATCGATGGTATCGCGCAGGAGCCGGCGCTCGCCACGGTCTGGGCTGCGGCGCGGCTCCTCGCGGCGCGGCGGCCGGACGGGGGTGATGCCGAGGTCGTTGCGCTCGCGCGCCAGGCTCGCCACCCGCTCGGTCGCCTCGCTCAGCAGCGATGGCGCGAACTCCTCCTGGATGCCGCTGCTCGCGAGCTCGACCATCACCGTCTCACTGAGCACGTTCACCGAGACCACCTCGCCGGGGCCGTCTGGGGTCTGCACCCACGCGCCACGCCGCGGCAGCTCGGCCTTCACCTGGAGGTACTGCTCGTGCTCGTAGGCCAGGCAGCACAGCAGCCGGCCGCACACGCCGCTGATCTTGGTCGGGTTGAGCGGCAGGTCCTGGTCCTTGGCCATTTTGATCGAGACGCGAGCGTAGTCCGGCAGGAATGTCGCGCAGCACAGAAGCCGACCGCACGGCCCGATCCCGCCGAGCAGCTTGGCCTCATCGCGCGGGCCGATCTGCCGCAGCTCGATTCTGGTACGAAACGTGCGGGCCAGATCGCGCACCAGCACGCGGAAGTCCACGCGCTTCTCGGCGGTGAAAAAAAACGTCAGGCGCGAGCCGTCGAAGCTATACTCGGCTTTGACGAGCCGCATCGGCAGGACGTGCTCGCGGATCTTCTCGGCGCAGCGGCTCAGCACCTCCTGCTCGCGCGAATTCAGCTGCGCCAGCCGGTCGAAGTCAGCGCGATCGGCGGCGCGCACCACCGGCTTGAGATCGGCGGTCAGCTCGCTCGGCGGCACGTCGTGCGCCGGGAAGGCCACGCGGGCGAGCTCGGGGCCGCGGGCGGTATCGACGACCACATAGTCGCCTTGGGCCAGTTCCACCCCAGTTGGGGCGAAGTAGTAGGTTTTCCCCGAATCCTTGAAGCGGATCCCAATTACGTTTGGCATATTAGTGCAGCTCCCCCGTCCCACCTTTAATACGCCCGAGCACTTTGAAGGTGCGAACGCGCTGTGCTTTTCCCTTAAGTTCCATCTCGCCGCGCTCCTCAACCCCAAAGCGATCGCCGAGCATCGCCAGCGTCGCATCCGAGATCAGCACGGTGTTGGGCTCGGCTTTGCCCTCGATCCGCGAAGCAGTATTGACCGCATCGCCGAGCACCGTGTACTCCAGCCGCTGCCGCGTGCCGAAGAACCCGGCGTAGACCGGTCCGGTGTTGATGCCGATCCGAAAGTCGAAGGCGCGCGAGGCGTCGCGCTTCTCGATCAGGCGGCGGTGAGCGGCGATCATACCCAGCGCCGCATCGACGGCCCGCACCGCGTGGGCCTCGGCAGTGAGCGCCGTATCGAGGGGCGGCGCGCCAAACAGCGCCATGATGCCATCGCCGATGTATTTATCCAGCGTACCGCCATGCCGAAAGATCACCTCGGTCATCTCGTGCAGATACTCGTTGAGGATATCCTGCACCTCGCGCGGCTTGAGTCGCTCGGAGAGCGACGAGAAGTCTTTGACATCGGCGAACAGCACCGTCACCGTCAGCTCCTGCGGCTCGCGCAGCCGCCCGTGCTCCAGGAAGTAGCGCGCCACATCCTGGGCGATATTTGGCGAGACGAATCGTTCAAAGAGCTGACGCTGCTGCTCCTGCTGCTGCAGCCGCTCGAACAGTTGCGCCCGCTCGATGTGGATCGCCGCCTGGTTCGCCACCGCGATCAGCATATCGCGCTCGCGCTCGCCGAACTGGTCGCGCCCTGGCGAGTCCACGTTGATCAGCCCGATCGTGCGGCCATCGGCGATCAGCGGCACGCAGATCGCCGAGCGGATGTTGGCCGAGATGATGCTCTGGGTGCCGCCAAAATCCAGCCGCGCATCGCGGGTTAACACCGCCTCATGATCCTCCATCACCTTACGCACCATCGATGAGCTCATCACCAACTCCTGCTGGTCATTGGGGTGGACGATCATCGGGACGAGCTCGTTGTTGCGCTGCAGCAGCAGCATGGCACGCTGCGCCGGCACCGCGCGCAGCACCTCCTCCATCACCGCGTCGAGCAGATCGCGAAAGCCGACGATCGCGTTGAGCCGCTTGGTGATACGGTAGAACTCGCGCAGGTCGAGGCCGATATCTGGCGAGTCTGCCAGCACCTCGCGGGCCTCGGCGGCGAGCGGGAAGTATTTATTATCGTCGATGACCACGCTCTGCACCGCGCGATCCTCAAAGCGGATCTCAAACGGACCGACCTGCACTGAGTCGCCGTCGTTGAGGCGCTCGCGGGTCACGCGCAGCCGGTTGACCGAGATACCATTGCGGCTGTTGTTATCCTCGACGAAGGCCTCGTTGCCATCGAGCCTGACGAGCGCGTGCGACCGCGAGACGATCACATTGTTGAGGACGATGTCGTTATCCGGCGAGCGCCCGATCTTCAGCCCGACCTCCGTCAGCTGAAACGTCTGGAGCTCACCATTGATGACGACCGAAAGGCGCGCCATAGACCGCTCCTTGAGGCTGCGTAACGCTGTGTCAGTATCCTCCTATTCTACCAGATTTCACGCTCAGCCGTCAGACCGATTTGCAATCGCGGCGAAGGTATGCTATACTCACAGACGTTGTGAGCTATGAGGTCTGCTGACTGTATCTGTTCGCAACGCTGTTCACAGTCATGCACGGCCCCATCGTCTAGCGGCCTAGGACGCTACCCTCTCAAGGTAGAGACCGCGGGTTCGAATCCCGCTGGGGTCACCACTGGTACGGGCCTGTCGTCTAGCGGTTTAGGATGCAGCCCTGTCACGGCTGAGGTCGCGGGTTCGAATCCCGTCAGGCCCGCCAAACCGTACCGATAAAGACCTACCGATAACCTCGGTGGGTCTTTTATTATGCGTTGTCAGCGAGCAACTGGCGCATCTGCTCGCTGAATCGCTGCGAAATCATGGAGACGGTCAACGTCGTTGCTGACGAAATAGACCTCGCTACTGTCATGAGCACGACGACGCAGACCTCCATCCGCGAACCAGTAGCCGAGGATAGAGGCAGCCTCTGGCGTCCAGTGACGCAGCGCGGCGCACGGCAGCGGGCGGCGTGGCATCAATGTTGCTCCGTAGTTAGTAGTGATGCTAGATAGAGCCGAGCGATTGCAGATCATTCGTTCGCATTAGTCAAGCACGAGTGACGGCAGAGGGCGGGTATGGGCGCGGTGGCGCGGCCCGACGCTAATTTGACGCAATCGCCGGTTTGTGAGAGAATAGCAAGGTTCCAGGAGCGCTCGAACCCATCGCGAACAGGTCTCGAACGCCGAGTTCGAACGTGTGGAGATGGTGCCGCGCGCCGCACGTTCTTCACGTAACCGAGCTGCACCGCCGCGTAACCTCTGGCCATAGCCGGTCAGGGGACGTTTTGTTTATAGGTAGGCATGGCACCAGCACGTCAGATCTATCCCTTCACCGCCATTGTGGGCCAGGAGCGGCTCAAGCGAGCGCTGATTCTCAACGCGATCAACGCGCGCGTCGGTGGCGTCCTGATCCGCGGCGAGAAGGGCACTGCGAAGTCGACGGCCGTGCGCGGCCTCGCCCGGCTGCTCCCCCCGATCGATGTCGTCGCCGACGACGCCTACAACAGCTCGCCGTTCAACACAGCACTGATGTCAGCCGACGTGCGGCGCCGCTACGATGCGGGCGATGAGCTCGAGGTGGTCAGCCGGTCCACGCCGCTCGTCGAACTGCCGGTCGCGGCATCGGAGGATCGGGTGGTCGGGTCGCTCGATATCGAGCATGCGCTGACCGAGGGGCAGCGTCGCTTCGAGCCTGGGCTGCTGGCCCAGGCCAACCGCGGCGTGCTGTACGTCGATGAGGTCAACCTGCTCGATGACCACCTCGTCGATGTGCTGCTCGATGCGGCGGCGATGGGGGTCAACACCGTCGAGCGCGAGGGCATCAGTATCTCGCACCCGGCGCGTTTCATCTTGGTGGGCACGATGAACCCGGAGGAGGGCGAGCTTCGGCCGCAGCTGCTGGATCGCTTCGGGCTGGTAGTCGAAATCGGCGGGCTCCACGATGTGGCGAGTCGCGTAGCGGTGATCGAGCGGCGGATGGCCTACGACGCCGACCCTGACAGCTTCGCGAGCGCGTGGCACGAAGAGGAGCAGAAGCTGGCCGACCATATCGTCTCGGCTCGGGCGCTGCTGCCGGCGGTGAAGATCGCCCGCAGCGACATGGCCGCAGTCGCTGCCCTGGCGGTCGAGCTCGGGGTCGATGGGCATCGCGCCGACCTGGCGATCCTGGAGACGGCGCGCACGCACGCGGCGTGGGCCGGGCGCACGAGCCTTAGCAGCGAGGATATCCGAATCGCCGCCGAGCTGGCGCTGCCCCATCGCATGCGACGGCAGCCGTTCACCGATGTTAAGCTCGACGAAAACCGCGTCAACGCAATCCTGGACAAGGTGCGCGGCGATGAGGCCGACGGCAAGCCGACCGCCGGGGACGATGTAAAAAAAAACTAGATGACGGCGAGGCGCGTCAAGCCGAGGGCGAGGCTGAGGGCGAGGCTGAGGGCGAGGCGCAGGGAAGCCCGCCGAACGCCGGCGCGCCGGACAACGCCGTATCGAAGCAGGATAGCGGCGGCGGCGATAAAAAGATCGATGCCAACACGCCGTTCCAGCCAAAAAAGCTGGAGGGCGCGCGCGATAAGCAGCAGCGGCGCGCACCCGGCAAACGCAGCCGGACGCGCACGAGCCGCAAAGACGGGCGCTACATCACCAGCCGGCCGGCGCGCAAAGTGACGGACCTGGCCCTCGACGCAACGCTGCGCGAGGCCGCGATATATCAGCGCGAGCGCCGCGAGACCGAGCTCGACCCGCGGCGACCGCGCAGGGTGCTCATCCATCGCGGCGATCTGCGGCAGAAGGTGCGAGTGCGCAAGACGCGCAATGCGGTCTGCTTCGTCGTCGATGCGAGCTGGAGCATGGCCGCTGAAGAGCGCATGAAGGCGACGAAATCGGCAGTGGTCTCGCTGCTGCGCGATGCCTATCAGCGGCGCGATAAAGTCGGCCTGGTGAGCTTCCAGCGCGATTACGCCACGCTGCTGCTCCCGCTGACGAGCAGCGTCGAGATGGCGCAGAAGCGGCTGGCGACGATGCCGACCGGTGGCAAGACGCCAATATCGCGCGGGCTTCTGCTCGGCTTCGAAGTGCTCGAGCGCGCGCGTAAACAAGACCCTGAGGTGCTGCCGCTGATGGTGCTGCTCACCGATGGCCAGGCAAATGTCTCGATGGGCGATCTTCCGCCACAGGCGGAGACCTACGCGCTCGCCGATTTCATTGCGGCTCAGTCGATCAAAACGGTAGTGATCGACACCGAGCATCCGATCTTTGAGCGTGGCCTGGCGCGGACGCTGGCGCACCACCTCAAGGGCAACTACTACCGTCTGGATGATCTACGCGAGGGCGGACTGGTCGATCTGGTGCGCGCCGAGCTTAATGGATAACGTACCACAACGTATCAGGAGGATAGTTGGTCATGACCGATCAGGAGCGCAACGTAGAGGAGCCGAAGGATCTGCAGAACGACGTGCTGCAGTCGTCTGGCGTGGTCGCGGTCGAAGAGACCACGACGCCCGCCGTCGAGCAGCATGACGCAGTCACTTCATCGGACGTGGAGACCGCCGCCACGCCGACCGAGAAGGCCACACACACGCCGGCGGTTGAGATTGAGACCGAAGTGCCCGCCGAGACCACAGCCGCAATCGATGCATCTATCGCTGAGATGCCAGCCGAGTCCACCGAGGCTCCGGCCGGGGCAGAGGACGCTGCGATCGAGACGCCCGCCGCCGAACCGGTGATGAGCGCCGCTGCGGCCGTCGAGACGCCCGTCACAGACGACACGCCAGCCGAGACGCCCGTCACGGACGACACGCCCGCTGTAGTCGAAGACGCTGTGACCGAGACGCCCACCACCGAGGCTCCGACCGAGGCTGAGACGCCGGCCGGGGCGGAAGATGCTGCGACCGAGACGCCCGCCGCCGAAACGATGATGAGCGCCGTTGCGGCCGTCGAGACGCCCGTCACGGATGACACGCCTGCCGAGGCTCCGGCCAAGGTGGAAGACGCTGCGACCGAGACGCCCGCCGCTGAAGCTCCGACCGAGGCTGAGACGCCGGCCGGGGCGGAAGATGCTGCGGCCATCGAAGCGCCCGCTCCCGAGCGGGAGACGAGCACCGCTCCCATCGTCGAAACCACGGCTGAGGCCGAGGGCGCGGCCGCCGAGGGCGAGGCTAGCTTCGTCGCCGAGACGCCGCACGCCGAGACCACGGCTGAGGCCGAGGGCACAGCCACCGAGGGCGAGGCTAGCTTCGTCGCCGACGATGGTGCATCGAGCCGACCACGTCGGGTCAAAGATCTCGCCCCAGGTATGGAGCTGGAGGGCAAAGTTACATCGATCGCGCTGTACGGCATCTTTGTCGATATTGGCGTCGGCCGCGATGGGCTAGTGCATGTCTCCGAAATGAGCGACACTCGCGTCGAGTCGCCGAGCGATGTGGTCAAGATCGGCGATAAAGTCATGGTTCGTGTCAAGAGCATCGAGCCAGATGGTCGCCGCATCAGCCTGACCATGCGGACGAAGGAGCGACAGGCGCAGCCGCGCGGGCAGGGTGGGCGCAGCAAGAAGAGCGAAGTGAACCGCGATCGGCTCGGCGATCTGCGCGTCGGCGAAAACGTCGAGGGCAAAATCACCGGCATGGCGGGCTTTGGCGTCTTTGTGGATATCGGCGTCGGCAAGGACGGGCTGGTCCACGTCTCCGAGCTCGCTGAGGGCCGCGTTGAGAAGGCCGAGGATGTGGTACAGGTCGGCCAGACCTATACCTTCAAGGTGCTTGAGGTGGATGCCGATGGATCGCGGATCAGCCTGAGCCTGCGGCGCGCGCAGCGCAGCCAGCGGATGCAGCAGCTGGAGAAGGGGCAGATTCTGGACGGCACCGTCAGCGGCATCGCTACCTTTGGCGCGTTCGTCGATGTAGGTGTCGGCCGCGATGGTCTCGTCCATATCTCCGAACTGACCGACGGCAGAGTTGGCAAGGTCGAAGACGCGGTCAAGGTCGGCGACAAGATCAAAGTGCGGGTGCTCGATGTCGACACGCAAAGCAAGCGGATCAGCTTGAGCCTGCGGCTCGATGATAGCCAGGACGAAGATCTGCCAGCGCGCGGCGACGCGCCGGCTGCGCCGGCTCGCCGCTACAACGAGGAGCGCTTCCAGCGCCCGGCGCGCGACGATCGGCAGCAGCGAAACCGCCCGGCCCGCGAGGAGCGGCAGCCTGAGGTCTACAGCAGCACGCCTGACCCTGACGAGACGTTCACCGGCGATGCCACGCTTGAGGATCTGATGTCCAAGTATGGCCGCAATAACAACGAGCGGCGGCAGCGCGACGAAGAAAGCGATGAGCAGGCGCTCTCGGGGCGGCAGCGCGAGGCGCAGCGCCGGACGCTTCAGTCGCTCGGCGACGAGGAGTAGCGCGCATAGCGACGATGCAGTGAGGGCGTGCGGGCGTGTTAGCGGAGCGTGAGTGTGGGGGCTGCGTCCCCACACCTGCCCTCGTCCCCAGAGCGGGCAGCGCGCCATTTGACACAGACCGCAGATCGTCGGTATAATCATGCGGATTGATTGGCCTCGTCGATGAGAGTGGTTGCGGGCGTGGCCAGCGGCACGCCCGCTTTTTATGCAACAACCGATAAGGTAGGATCGTATGACAAAGCGAACATGGCAGCCCAAGCGTATTCCGCGCCGGCGCAAACATGGATTTCTCTCGCGCATGGATACCAAAGACGGGCGCGCCGTGCTCAAGCGCCGCCGCGCCGAGGGTCGCTGGAAGCTGACCGTCAGCAATGAGCGGCGGGCTTTGCAGCGCGGGCATCGCTAGCAGGTTCGGGCGGGGCGGAAGCTTACGCCCGAACCGTCCGCGCGCACCGCTATGAAACGCGCCTACCGGCTGCGCAAGCCAGCACAGTTCCAGCGGGCCCGGCGCGATGGCCGCAAACACGACCACGCGCTGTTTAGCCTGCAGGCTATGAACAACCGGCGCCGAACATCACGCTGCGGCTTCGTCGTCGGCAAGCGAATCGGCAACGCTGTGGCCCGCAATCGGGCGCGGCGGCGGCTGCGGGAGGCGGTACGTCTGATGTACAGCGCCATCCAGCCGGGATGGGATCTGGTCTTCATCGCTCGCTCACCGGGGCTGACCGATGTGCCATTCACCGCCCTACAGGCGGCGGTTGAGCAACTGCTCCGCCGCGCCGGGGCGCTTCGGCAGGGCGAAACAGACTGACGCCCGCGGCTGATTACGGAGGGGTTATGGCTATCTGGACACAGTTCGTCTTCTTTCTCGAACAAATTCTGCTGACACTCTACCGCTGGACGGGCAGCCCTGGCCTAGCGATCATCCTCTTCACGGTAGTGGCGCGGCTCGTCATCCTGCCGCTCACGCTCACCTCGCTCAAATCGAATCGTCGGATGCAAGAGATCCAGCCGCTGATGAAGGATCTCCAGCGCAAGCACGGCAAAGATCCGCAGAAGCTCCAGGAAGAGACGTTCAAGCTCTACAAAGAGCATAAAGTCAACCCCGCCGGTGGGTGTCTGCCACTCTTCGTACAGCTCCCGATCTTCTTCGGCGTCTATCAGGCGGTCATCGGTCTGACCCGCGTCTCCCCAACCGAGCACGCTGGTGGGGCGATGATCCGCGCGCTTGCCAGCGCAGGCTATAGCGTCGCTAATCTGCCGGCGACCCTGGGGCAGCCGCAGCTTGCCGGAGGGTTTCTCTGGCTGCCAGACCTCGGCAAGACAGACCCGCTCTACATCCTGCCAATCCTTTCGATTCTGTTCCAGCTGATAGTGCAGCTGATGTCGATGCCGCGAATCCAAGACCCGCAGCAGAAGGCGATGATGCAGACGATGCTGCTGATGCCATTTCTCTTCGGCTACATCGGCTTCACCTTCCCGAGCGGCGCCGTGCTGTACTGGGTGATCGGCAGCGTGCTCTCGATGATCCAGCAGTATGTAATCTCGGGCTGGGGCTCGCTGGCCAACTATCTCAAGTTCCTGCCGACCGCTGGCGGGCTATTTCCACCGCCGGCGCTTCAGCCAGCAGGCGTAGCTGCTGGCACCGCCGCTGCAGACGCGCCCGCAGTGAAGGCCGATTTCTGGGAGGTATTGCGCCCGCTGACCGAGGCGAGCGGCGATACACCGAGCCAGGACTCCCCCGAGACGGGCGGCCAAGCGTCGAGCCAGAACCAGCGCCGTAAACGCTCGCGGTAGTGGTGACGGTTATGTTGAATGGGGTTGGGTATGAAGCGGATCGAGATCAGCGCACGCACCGTGGCCGAAGCGGTGCGCCTCGCGCTCGGACAGCTCGGCAAGGATCGCGATGAAGTCGCGATCGAAGTGCTCGACCAGGGCAGCGACGATGAAGAGG
>JAYUUK010000010.1:0-6567 GCA_043754595.1 Roseiflexaceae bacterium
TCGTGGTCGATCCGCGCGGCAGCCAGTGCGGTGCGAAGTGGGAAGGGCTAACGCTCAACGACAGATGGGTAACGTGCGACTGCGGCCTCAGTCTCGACCGCGACCACAACGCCGCAATCAACATCAAAAACCGGGCGGGAAACGTCCGTTGGGGGATACGCTCGCCACGAGGCGGGTTGCCCCAAGAAGCCGCCGGGCTTTAGCCCGTGCGGAGTTTCACAAGATCGTCATGCTCACCGCACGGGTGGAAGTCGCGATCGCCTTTGGGCGAAAGATCTCGGTCATAGTCGTTCGCCACAGTACTTACAATATATCGCGTCGCTATCGTGCCCCTCGCGGCTGCAGGCCGGGCAAGTCTGCGCCGAGATTGGCCCTGCGCTGCGCGCGATCTCGATCGTCACGATTCCGGTCGGCACCGCAATGATCGCGTAGCCGAGCAACATGGTCAACGATGCGAGCAGCTTGCCAAGCGGTGTGAGCGGCGTGATGTCGCCATAGCCTACCGTGGTCAGCGTCACGATCGCCCAGTAAATGCTCGTCGGGATGCTCGTGAAGCCATTCGCCTCCCCCTCGACCACATACATCAGCGCGCCGATGATCACCACTAGCGTCACGAGCGTCAGGAAGAAGACCATAATCTTGCGGCGGCTCTGCCACAAGGCGCGGCGGGGCTGCCTCGGCCAGATAGCTGGCGAGCTTGAAAATGCGGAAGATGCGGAGCAGCCGTAACACGCGGATAACGTGCAGGTATTGCACGCCGGGGATCAGCAGGCTGAGATAGCTGGGGATAATCGAAAGCAGATCGACGACGCCGAAGAAGCTGCCGACGTAGCCAAGTGGGCGGCGGACGCTGATAAGCCGCAGGAGGTACTCGATGCTCAACAACACCGTGAACAACCATTCGGCCAGGAGCAGCTCGGCACCGTAGACCGCGCGCACCTCGGCAGTGCTCTCCAGCAGTACCACCACGACGCTGACAGCGATGCTCAGCAGCAGCGCGATGTCGAACGCTCGGCCGGCCGCAGTATCTGACTCAAAGATGATTTGGTGCAGCCGCAGTCTCCAGGCCTGGGTCGTCTCAGGGGTCGTCGTTGGCTCCATGGTTACGCCATCCGCCAGCCACCGTCCACCGCCAGCGTCTGCCCGGTGATATACGACGCGAGCGGCGAGGCCAGGAACACGATGGCTGCGGCGACCTCCTCGGGGGTGCCGCTACGCCTGAGCGCGATCACCTGCTCGCCCCACGCTTTCTGGTCGGCCGGGATCTGGTCCAGGATGCCATCGGCGATCAGACCTGGGGCCACGGCGTTGACGGTGATCGCCCACGGGGCGGCCTCGCGCGCCAGCGAGCGCACAAGCCCGATGACGCCGCCGCTCGCCGCAGAAAAATCGGCCTGGCCCGGGCCGCCGGCCACCCCGTGCAGGGCCGCCAGCAGAACGATCCGGCCGTAGCGCTGCCGCATCATGGGGCGGATGGCGGCGCGACACAGCGCGTACGGCGCGTCGAGGTTGGCGGCCAAGGTAGCCAGCCACTGCGCATCGCTGATCTGGGCCAGTGGGGCGTATGGCGCGCTGCTCGCGGCGTGGATGAGTACATCGATGCGCTGCCGATCCGCGAGGGCGCGCTGCACCACGGCGTCGCCCGGCTCATCGCCGAGCGCTGAGACGGAGCTGACCGCCGCGCCCCGCGCCGCCAGCAGCGCTGCCGCCGCCGCGCCGATCGGTGTCTCGGCGCCGACCACCAGCGCGTGCTGACCGTCAAAGCGCATCGAAGTCGGCGGCCTCCAGGCTCGCCAGGTCTTTGACATTCACTAGCCGGGCGTCGGGGGTGATCCGCCTGACCAGACCGGTCAGCACCGCGCCTGGGCCGATCTCGACGAACGTGGTGACGCCGCGTGTGACCATCGCGCGGATCGACGCTATCCAGCGCACCGGGGCGGTGATCTGCGCGGCGAGCTCGGCGCGGATCGCTGCGGCATCGGCGAGTAGCGCGGCATCCACATTGCCGATCACGGGGATGCGCTGCTCGCCAATCGCCGCGCTCGCCAGCGCATCGGCCATGCCTGCGGCGGCGGCGGCCATCAGCGGCGAGTGAAACGCGGCGCTGACGCTGAGCGCAATAACGCGCTTAGCACCGGCGGCCTTGGCCAGCGGCTCGACCCGCGCCACCGCTGCGTCGTCGCCGCTTATCACCAGCTGCCCCGGCGCGTTGAAGTTGGCGATCACCACCGTTCCATCGGCCCCCGATGCATCGCGACAGACGAACTCCAGCCGCTCCTCGTCCAGCCCGAGCACCGCAGCCATCGCGCCATCGCGGGCGGCGGCCATGAGCTCCCCGCGCCGCCGCACCAGGGTCACGGCGCCGGCGAGATCGAGCGCGCCCGCAGCGGTCAGGGCGCTGTACTCGCCCAGGCTGTGCCCGGCGCAGCAGCCGGCGACCCGCGCGCTATATTTGACATAATCTGTGCTTTGCCGCTCGGCCAGAGCGGCGAGCAGTGCGATCGAGGTGGCGAGCAGCGCCGGCTGGGCGTTCTCGGTCGCCGTCAGCGCGGCGTCTGGGCCATCGAAGCACAGCCGCGCGATCGAGAACCCGAGCGCCGCGTCGGCGGCATCGTAGACCGCGCGCGCGGCGGCTGAGCGCTCGTAGAGCTCGCGCCCCATACCAATGGCCTGCGAGCCCTGGCCAGGGAACAGAAATGCGATCGTCATAGGGTAATCCTATCGGAGTGATAAAGGGAATCGGGAGCTGCGCCCCAAATCCCCGCCGTGCGCTCCGTCCGCTCACGACCCTGGTCTACCCCAGCGTACCACCGAGCTTCCCCACGTCAGCCCGCCACCAAACGCGGTCAGCAGCACGTGGTCGCCCGGCCTGATCCGCCCTTGCTCGGCGGCCTCCACCAGCGCGATCGGGATCGTCGCCGCCGATGTGTTGCCATACTTGTCCAGATTGACGAACATCCGCTCCTGCGGCAGGTCGAGCCGCTTGGCCACTGCCTCAATGATTCGTATGTTCGCTTGGTGCGGCACGACCAGCGCGATGTCGTCGGTGGTGAGGCCGAGCATCCCAAGCGCGCGCTGCGACGAGTCGCCCATTCCGCGCACCGCCAGCTTGAACACCTCGCGCCCGTTCATCGACACGTACTGCTTACCCTGCTCGGCCAGCTCTGGCGTCAGCGGCAGCCGCGTGCCGCCAGCCTCGACCACCAGCAGCCCCTCGTGCTCACCCGCTGAGCCGAGGTCGCAGGCCAGTTCGCCGTACGGCTCGTCGCTCGGCTGCAGCACCACTGCCCCGGCCCCATCGCCGAAGAGTACACATGTATTGCGATCTTGCCAGTTGAGGTAGTGCGTGAAGACATCGGCGGCGATGAACAAGACGTTGCGCGCCGCGCCGCTGCGGATCATGGCGGTGGCGACGTTCAGCCCATAGACGAAGCCGCTGCACGCTGCCACCACGTCGAAAGCGGCCCCGCGCACGCCGAGGTTGGCCTGCACGGTGCACGCCGTGGCGGGGAACGGCCGATCGGGCGAGCACGTCGCCAGGATGACCAGATCGATCGCGCTCGGGTCGAGCCCGGCGCTCGCCAGTGCCCGTCGGCCGGCTATGGTTGCTAGCGTCGATGTCGACTCGCCCGGCCCCACCACCCGACGCTCGCGTATGCCCGTGCGCGTCGCAATCCACTCGTCGGAGGTATCGACGAGGCGCTCCAGATCTGCGTTGGTGACGATCCGCTCCGGGAGCCCCATGCCCCAGCCGGTGATCGCTGCGAAGGATGCTGTCATAGGGTTAATAAAGAAGGTTACCGACGGAGCGGTAACCTTGTGTCGAGCCTGTGAGCCGAGCTATTCGGTGTCAGTCTTCGATTTGAGCTGGACGACCTGCCGGCCGCGGTACATGCCGCAGTTCTTGCAGACGTGGTGGGCGAGCATCATCTCGCCGCACTCCTTGCACGGGACGAGCGTCGGCAGCGTGAGCGCCTGATTGCGGCGACGATTGCCACGGCGGTGGCGTGAGACCTTGGTTTTCGGTGCGGCACCCATGAAATTACGCGATCCTTTCTCAAAAATTAGGCGGCGTCACTCTTCGGGAGTAGCGCCCGAAGCGCGGCGAATCGGTCGTCGCCGACGATCTCGGCGCACGTGCAACGCTCAGTGTTCCTATCGATCCCACACGTCGGGCAGAGGCCCTTGCAGTCCGGCTTGCACAGCGGCTGCATCGGCAGTTCGAGCAGCGCGTACTCGCGGATCGCCTCGCCAAGATCGATCATATGGTTATCTTCGATGAAGAACGGGTCATCCTCCTCAGGCTTTGGCAGCGGCCCGCCGGTGTTCACCTCGATCTTCGAGTGAAACTCATCATCGAAGCGCACCTCGATCGGCTGCGGCGTCTCAGTCAGACAGCGGATGCACTCCATCATCACCATACCCCGCATCCGCACACCGGCGAGGACGCCGCTCGCGGTACGGGTGAAGCGCACCGTCCCGCGCAGGTCGCGCAGCGCGAGCGTCTCATCGAGGTCTAGCCGCTGCTCATCGAAGTCGTAGCTGCGCCGCGCACCGACTTCCTCGCGGAGCAGCTGCGCGACGTTGAATTTCAGGTCTGGGATATATTTGTGTACGTGCATATATCTGCGCCCCCGCGCATTACAGAGGCTGCATTATAGGGGAGCGCGTACCGGCTGTCAAGCCGCTCACTCCAGCTCGCGGATGCCGCTCTGGACGCTGGCAGTCAGCCGCAGCAGCCGCTTTTCGAGCTCTTGCAGCACTTGTCTGGCGTAGTCGTCGGCCCCATCGCGCACCTGCTGCGCGTCGCGCTCTGCCTGCTCGATCTGTCGCGCCCGCTCGGCCTCGACCGCGGCGGCGAGCCCTTGCTCGGCAAAGACCCGCTGAACTTGCTGGTGCGCCTCGCTGAGCAGCCGGTCCTGTTCGCCGATCACCCGCTTGGCCTGCCGTATCTCCTCGGGCAGCGAGGAGCGCATTCGGTCGATGATGTCGAGGATCCGCTCCTCGTTGACCATCAGCTGCCCGCTGAACGGCACGCGTCGCCCGTCGGCAATCGTTTCTTCAAGCTCGTCGAGGAGACGTTCGAGTTCGATAGCGCTACCCTCCTTCGCTTCTGGTCGGTCTCATGCCGGCCTCGTGTGGCGCGCGAGCGCTGCGGCGACGTGCGGTGGCACAAACGCCGAGACATCGCCGCCGTGCGCGGCGATATCCCGCACGATCGATGAGCTGACAAAACTCAGGTGTGGCGGCGTCATCAGCGCCACTACCTCGATCTCTGGCGCGAGCGTCTGATTGGCCTGCGCCAGCAGCAGCTCGTGCTCGAAGTCGCCGGCGCGCAGCCCCCTGACCATCACGCCAGCTCCGATCTGCTGCGCGTACTGCACCGTCAGGATCGAGTACGAAGTCACCTCGACATTTGGTAGCCCCTGCGTCGCGATCCGCAGCAGCTCGACCCGCTCGGCCACGTCGAACAGCAGCTTCTTGTTCGGCCGATCGAAGGCGGCGACGACGACGCGCTCGAACAGCCGCGACGCGCGGGTCACGATATCGAGATGGCCGTAGGTCATCGGGTCGAAGCTGCCGGGATAGAGCGCGATGGTCATAGCGCCTCCTCGGCCGGCCCGCTGCCGAGCTCGTAGATCGAAAAGCACGAGTCACCCAGCCGACGAAACTTGCGCCGCCAGATTCCGGGGTAGGCGTCGGCGAGCTCGACCCGCGGCGAGTGACCGACGATCAGCAGCCCGTCCTCGCCGATCAGCGCCGCGCCGGCCACGCTCTGGATCGTCGCGACGATCGCCGGGTCGGCGTATGGCGGGTCCATCATCACAAAATCGTACGGCTCGGCGACGTACTGCTGCGCGATCCAGCGGGCTACCGGCGCGTTAAACACCTGGCCGCGCGCGCTGAGCTTGGTGTGCTCCAGGTTCTCGCGGATGATGCCGCAGACGTGGCCCTTCTGCTCGACGAAATCGGCATGGCTCGCCCCGCGCGAGAGAAACTCGATTCCGATCGAGCCGGTGCCGGCGTACAGATCGAGCACCCTGCCGCGGATCGGGCCGTAGCCCTCGAGCACCGAGAACAGCGCCTCCTTGAGCCGATCGAGCATCGGGCGCGTTCCCGTGCCTTTTGGGGCCTTGAGATGATGCCCCTTGGCGGAGCCGGTGATCACGCGCATGGCCTACATCCCATACTGCAAGCGAGCCGCGAGCGGCTCGGGGAGACGGGCGGCGCGCATCTGCTGCTGCGTCTGCTCGATATCATAGGCGATGCGATGGAATGTCACCTGCTGCGCGTCGGTATCGAAGATCGCGTACGCGGCGCGCGGGTCCTGGTCGCGCGGCTGCCCGACGCTGCCGGGGTTAATAATGTAGCGAGTGTTCGGCTCAATCCGCAGCATCATACCGTTCTCGCCATGGAATGGCCCATCGATCTTGCCGCGCGTGCCGCGGCGGAAGAAGAGCGGCACATGCGAGTGCCCGATCAGACAGATCTGAGTCACAAATGTCGGCGAGTCGAAGTTTTCCTGAGCCTGCGAGCGCGTCAGCAGATACTCCCAGATCGGGTCGC
>JAYUUK010000011.1:0-6558 GCA_043754595.1 Roseiflexaceae bacterium
CCGCACGTCGGGGATGCGCTCGATCTGAGTATCGCCAGCATACGCTGCGCCAAAGATCGCGGCCACTGCCGGCACCAGATCCGGGTGCGCCACCCACGCGCCGTCGAACCCCTGCTGCGCCTCGCGCTGCTTATCGGCGCGGACCTGCTCGAGCGCCAGCGCGTTGGCCCGCTCGTCGCGCCGCGATGGGATGAACGCCGACATCCCGCCGAGCGCGTGGGCGCCGTGCCGGTGACAGCTCGCCACCACCAGATCGGCAGCGGCGCGCAGAAACCTGGTGCTCATCGTGACCTGCGCCCGGTCTGGGAAGATCCGATCGGCGCGGTGGCTAAAGGTCTTGATCGCGCTGTAGATATAATCCCAGCGCCCGAGGTTCAGCCCGCTGGAGTGCTCGCGCAGCTCGTAGAGAATCTCCTCGGTCTCGAATGCCGCCAGGATATGCTCGATCAGGACCGTGGCGCGGATCGTCCCACGCGGCAGCCCCAGCCGCTCCTGCGCGACGATGAACACATCGTTCCACAGTCGCGCCTCGCGGTGGCTCTGGAGCTTGGGCAGGTAGAAATATGGGCCGCTGCCGCGCGCCAGCAGCTCGGTGGCGTTGTGGAACAGGTACAGCCCGAAGTCGAATAGGCTGGCCGAGATCGGCGCGCCATCGACGGTGACGTGGCGCTCGTGCAGGTGCCAACCGCGCGGCCTGACCGCCAGCGTCGCCACGGTGTCGCCGAGCGCGTACACTCGCCCGGCCTCATTGGTGAAGCTGATCGTGCGGCGGATCGCGTCGCGCAGATTGATCTGCCCGCCGATCAGATTCTCCCAGCTTGGCGCGTTGGCATCTTCAAAATCGGCCATGAATACGTTCGCGCCAGAGTTGAGCGCGTTGATCACCATGCGCCGGTCGGTCGGCCCGGTGATCTCGGTGCGGCGATTGGCGAAATCGGGCGGGATGCTCGCGACGCGCCAGGCGCCGCCACGGATGTCGGCGGTCTCGGGGAGGAAATCGGGCAGCTCGCCAGCGCGGATCGCGCCCCAGCGCTCCATCCGCAGCGCGAGCAGCCGCTGGCGCTGCGGCTCGAAGCTGCGGGCGAGCGCGGCGACGAATGCGATCGCCTCGGGGGTGAGCACGGCGGTGGCGTCATCGGCGGTGGCTGCGACGGCGACCCCTGCTGGCATAGGCATCGTACAACTCCTGGGCAAACGCGGATATGCCACATTGTACCCTGAGTTCGCCCGCTAGTCGTTGACGAGCCGATCCTGCTCGACGAGCTTGAGAAACGCCGCCACCACCTGCGGGTCGAAGCGGGTGCCGCTCTCGTTGGCGATCTCGGCCACCGCATCCGCCACGTTGAGCGCGTTGCGGTAAGCGCGGTCGTGGGTCATCACATCGAATGCATCGGCGACGGCGACGATCCTGCCAGCGATTGGCGTCGCCTCGCCGCGAGTGCCAGCCGGGTAGCCGCGCCCATCCCACCACTCGTGGTGCGTCAGCGCGATCTCTTTGGCGAGCTGGAGCAGCGGAAAGCGGCTGCCAGCCAAGATCTCGGCGCCGATCTGCGCGTGACGCTTGACATGCGTCAGCTCGTCCGCCGAGAGGCTGCCAGCCTTGAGTAGGATCGCATCGCCCACTCCGATCTTGCCAAGATCGTGGAGCGGCGCCGACCAGCGGATCAGATCGACTTGCTCCGCCGGCAGCCCGAGCATCGCGGCGATCCGCGCGGCGATCAGCCCGACGCGCTGCGTGTGCTGGCCGGTGTCATCATCGCGGTACTCGGCGGCGTGCGCGAGGCGGAGCAGGATATCGCGCTGCGCCAGCTCAAGCTCGTTGGTGCGCTCGGTGACACGCTCCTCCAGGCTCTGGTTCTCGTTATAAATCTCCTGATGGAGGAGGCGGGTCTCCAGCAGGTTATGGATACGTAGCAGCACCTCGTTGGTGCTCAGCGGCTTGGTCACGAAGTCGCTCGCGCCGTTGGCCAGCGCCCGCTGCCGCGCCTGCACCGTGACGTCGGCGGTCAGCACCAGCACTGGGAGATAGATCTGCTGATGGCTGGCGATCGGGAGCTGCTCCAGCAGCTGGTAGCCGTCCATGTAGGGCATCAGCAGATCCAGCAGGACGAGGTCCGGCCGGTGCTCGGTGCAGTGGCGCAGCGCCGCGCGCGCATCGTTGAAACAGTGGATATTGAGATACCCGCTGCGCCGCAGCGCGCGTTCGAGTAGCCGGGTGTTGTCTGGCTCATCGTCGATGATGAGGATATTGGCGTTGGAGAGCTGCTCGTGAAGAATCATCGTCATCCCTGTCTTCGCTGGCCAGTGCTCCAGCGATTCTGCGTGAGTTGCAAACGCGCGAAGCGACGCGAGGGTTTGAGCGCAGCCCCGAGATCTTCCCTTTCCTACTCCGGTAGGATCGCTCTATTATACGCCGATCAGTTACTTGTCTATTACATTTTGAAAGACAAACATACCCCTCCGGCGTATAATAGACAGAGATTTGTCGTGTTGGCGGCCACAGCGGCCGATCAGCGTCACAGGAGCCCCATGCGTATCGCGATGGTCTGCGCCCACTCCAGCCCGCTCGCCAATCTGGGCGGCAAAGAGGCTGGTGGGATGAATGTCTACGTCCGCGAGCTGAGCCGCGAGCTCGGCAGGCGCGGCATTTTTGTCGATATCTTCACTAGGCTGCAAGATCCGGCCACGCCGCCGATCCAACTGCTCGATACGCGAGTGAGGGTGGTCAATCTGGTGGCTGGCCCCGCTGCGCCGTACGATAAAAACCTGCTGCTGGAGTACGTGCCGGTCTTCGCCGACGCGGTGCTGCGCTTCGCCGATGCCGATGGCGTGAGCTACGACCTGATCCACGCGCACTACTTCATCTCCGGCGAGGTCGGGCTGCTGCTGCGCGAGGCGTGGGGCGTGCCGCTGATCCAGATGTTCCATACCCTCGGCGCGATGAAGAACCAGGTGGCGCGCGGCGCTGAGGAGCAGGAGACCGAGCGACGGGTGGCGATCGAGGGGCGGCTGATGCGCAAGGTCGATGCGCTGATCGCCGCCACCACGCTGGATCGGGCGCAGATGGTCTGGCACTACGGCATCGCCGCCGAGCGCGTCGATATCGTCCCGTGCGGCGTCGATCTGCGGCGCTTCGCGCCCCAGGACATGGCCGACGCCAGAGATTCGCTCGGGCTGCCGCCGCCGCCGCACCGGGTGGTGCTGCTCGTCGGCCGGATCGAGCCGCTCAAGGGGATCGACGCGCTGATCGGCGCGGCGCGGTTGCTCTTCGACCGCCATGCATCCTGGCGTGGCAATCTCGATGTGCTGATCGTCGGTGGCGGCGATGAGGCCGGCGCCGATTGCTGGAACGCCGAGCAGCGTCGGCTCGACGTGCTGCGCCGCGCGCTCGACGTGGCCGACGCGGTACATTTCGTCGGGGCGCGGCCGCAGGAGCAGCTCGCCGCCTACTACGCCGCCGCCGATATCGTCACAATGCCTTCGCACTACGAGTCGTTCGGCATGGCGGCGCTCGAGGGCCTCGCTAGCGGCCGACCGGTGGTTGCCACCAGCGCCGGCGGGCCGGCCTACGTCGTCGAGGATGGCGTCAGCGGGCTGCTCACGCCACCAGATGACGCCGCCGCACTGGCGGATCGGCTTGAGGCGCTGCTGGCCGACGACGCGCTGCGCCAGCGTATCGGGCTCGCCGCCCGCGAGCGCGCGCTGCGCTTCGGCTGGGGCACGGTGGCCTGCGATATTTTGCAGATCTACCGGCAGCTGCTCTACCAGCGCAGTGGGCAGCGCCGGGCGGGGTGACGGAGTGATAACGTAACAGGGAGGGGCGAAGCGCGCACGATCGAGCGCATGCGGGTGATCGACCCGCGCTTGCTTCGCCCATACGGACGCGACGCCGTGATGGAGTTCCAACGTGACGAAGTGACCGCCCGCCTTCGCGCAGATGAGCGGGTAGAATATGCGGGCGCAGCAAGCTGCGCCCCTACGGCCTATCTGTGGCTATCTGTGGATGAACCGCCCGGCTCGTATGCTACAATGAGGCAATGCTACCGAAGCTGCCACAACTCAGCCTGCCGCAGATGCTCGCCATCGCCGGGGGCTCCATCCTGGTGCTGCTCGTCACCTGCAGCGCGCCGCAGCCCACCGTCGGGGTCATCGCGCGCGCGGGGCAGGTTATCGCCGCGCTCCCCACCGTCACGCCACCCCAGCCAGAGGGGATCTTCGGCTGGCTCAGCGGCGCCCAGCCAACTGCCGCGAGCATCTCCCCGAACAGCGCGATCGTCGGGCAGGCGCAGGCCAGCGGCGCTCCCACCCCCACCTTCCCCCCCGGCTCCGGCCCGGAGGCCCCGCCGCTCAGCCCGCTCGGCCAGCAGTTCGATAGCTACGTCACCGGCCTGCTCAACGCCCAGCAGTTCCATGGCACCGTGCTCGTCGCCCGCGATGGCAAGATCCTGCTGGCCAAGGGCTACGGCCCGTACGATACCGACCAGCCGCTGCTGGTGCGCTCGCGGATGCGCCTCGCGTCGGTCTCCAAGCAGTTCACCGCCATGGGCGTGGTGCAGCTCGCGGCCCGCGGCAAGATCAATATCGACTTCTCGGTCTGCACCTATATCAAGGACTGCCCGCCGGCCTGGAAGCTGGTGACGATCAAAACCCTGCTCAACCACACCTCCGGCCTGGTGGACTACACCGACTTCGTGTCGTTCGATGCGGCCGAGAGCCAGGCCACCACGCCGGCCGAGCTGATGAGCCGCTTTCGCGACCAGCCGCTGATCTTCACCCCTGGCGAGATGTACGACTACTGCAACTCGAACTATGTGCTGCTTGGCATGGTTATCGAGCAGGTCTCCGGCCAGCCGTACGCCCAGTACATGCGCGATAACATCTTCGCGCCGCTCCAGATGTGGGATACCGGCTTCGATACCAGCCACGGCAACGTCAGCGGCGTCTCGGCCGGCTACATCAGCTTCTGGAACAAATCCACCTTTCTAGACGCCTCGACGCTGTTCTCGGCCGGCGGGCTCTACTCGACGGTCGAGGATCTCTACCGCTGGGATCAGGCGCTGTACCGCGAGGATCTCGCTCCCAAAGAGTGGATGCAGCAGATCTTCACCCCCGGCCACGGCAGCTACGGCTTCGGCTGGAAGATCGAGCAGGTCGGCGGACGCAAACGCATCAGCCACGCCGGCAACATGACCGGCGTCTACAACTTCATCGCCCGCTACCCCAATGATAAGCTCACCGTCATCGTCCTCTCTAACATGCAGTACGGCAGCGCCGAGGCCGTGGCCAGCCAGCTCGCCAGCATCGCGCTGCGGTGACGCGTGACTCGCACTCTAGCTGAGGCGCTCCAGCGCCCGCGTCCACTCGGGCGCGGGGGCCTCGATCGTCAGCTCGCCGCCGCGCGGGTGCGGCAACGTCAGCCGTAGCGCGTGCAGCAGGTGGGCATCGAGCGCCGCGCCATCCCACGCGCTCGCCCCGCCGTACTTGGCATCGCCGAGCAGCGGGTGGCCGAGGTGCGCCAGATGCAGCCGGATCTGGTGCGTCCTGCCGGTAATCGGCTCGGCAGCCACCAGCGCCGCGCCATCTGCTTGCGCAAAGGAGCGCCATAGCACGCGCAGCCGCGTCGCCATCTCCTTCACGCTGCTGCCATCCGCCAAGCGTTCGCCGACCCGATCGGCGGCATAGACCCGAAACACCCCGTTGGCGCTTCTGCCGTGGCCGGTGACGATCTCCAGCTCGTCCCACGTCGGCAGGCCGCCGCACCCCGCCAGGTAGGTCTTGTGCGCCATGTGCCCGGCGAAGCTGCGCTGCAGCGCGGCGTTGACCGCCGGGTTCTTGCTCAGCAGCAGCACGCCCGATGTGTCGCGGTCCAGCCGGTGCGCCAGGTGGATTGGCGCGGCGGGGCGCAGCGCGCTCAGCGCGGCGCGCAGATGGTCGTCGGCGTCCCACGGTGTGGCCTCGACGTACGCGCCGGCCGGTTTGTCGATGGCGATCAGGTCATCGTCCTCGTAGAGGATCGTCGGCCGCGTCAGATCGAGGCGGCGGGCGTGCGGCGGCGGCGTGTGGATGAAAACCATCGCGTCGGCCGCGATCGTCGCCTGGGGGTCGCGCACGCGGGCGCGATCGACCCATAGCCCGCCGCGCCGCACCAGCGCGCTCGCCGCGGCCTCGTCGTATCCCAGCGCCTCGGCGACGACCTCCGCCGCCGCCCGCGCCGCATGGTTGATCAGCTTGGTCGGTCCTGTCTCCACGCGCATCCTCTCATTATCGCAATCGCCCCGCGCGCCATCGCATCGCATCGCATCGCCATCGCCATCGCCCCGCATCGCCCCGCGCGATCCATGGGATGCCATGGCCCCGTACGGGTGAAGCAAGCGCAGATGGGTTGCCCCCAGGCGATCGATCCGGCGCGCTTCGCCCCTACATACCCAGCGCCATCGCCCCGCGCGCCATCGCCCCGCATCGCCATCGCCCCGCGCGCCATCGCCCGCGCGCCATCGCATCGCCCGCGCGCCATCGCATCGCTCTGCGCTACAATAGACGCCATATCCGCCAGATCTA
>JAYUUK010000012.1:0-19761 GCA_043754595.1 Roseiflexaceae bacterium
AGCACGCGGATATCATCGAGCCGGTACGCCTCGTGCGCTACG
The DNA here is from genome assembly GCA_043754595.1 of Roseiflexaceae bacterium. GTDB lineage: Bacteria > Chloroflexota > Chloroflexia > Chloroflexales > Roseiflexaceae > JAYUUK01. The sequence goes on from JAYUUK010000012.1 coordinate 43, forward strand.
CGGAACTTCATATCCGTGCCGCTCGGCGGACTGCCATACTGCGGGAAATCCCAGATACAATCCACCTGCGGTGACTCACAGGTGCCCCAGTTATTCGGATCGGCCCCATCGCCGCTGAACGTGTAGCGTCGCGACGCGTCGAACAGGACCTGATAGGCGGGCGTGCTGCCGGTATAGGCCCAGGCAATTTGTGTTAGTGCGTAGAATGGATTAGTGAAGTAATCATCGGCGGGGGCGGGCGTCGGATACGCGGTGTTGCGCGGCGTCACATAGTCATACGTCGTTTTGTTGCCGGCTGAATCAACCACCTCGGTCAACAGCCACTGCGCGACATACTTACCATTGGTATCGACCGACCAGAGCGGCAGCCCGAAGGTGTAGCGGGTGCCGTCGGTGGCCCACATCCGCCAGCAGGATGTGCGGCGCTGTGCGTAGGCATAGTCGGGGGCGCAGGGCATGCTTGACCCCGAATCCCAGTACGCCTCGACGGTGGCGAACTGCTCGTCGGTAGCGTTCCAGTTCCACGCGGGCAGGTCGTCTTTGGTGCTGCTGTGGTCGCCATTCTTGGGCGTGCCGCGCACCATATCGAACGAGATACCCCCGGCGCTGAGGGTGAAATTGTCGTAGGCAGGGCCGGCGAGGTTGCGATAGCGCCCGACGCTGCCCGCACCGCCGAGCGACCAGCCCTTGCCGACCCAGCCGGTCTGTGCGTAGCGCCGCAGTGCCCCTGGCCCGTCGCTCGCCGCGCTCGAATAGCTCAGTGACAGCGCCGGGCCATGCCCATTGGCGCCCTTGGGCGTCTCGATCGGGAGGTTGAAGCTCATGGCACCGGTGAAGCCGCTCACCTGGAAACCCTGGAGCGAGGGCAGATAGGCGGTCGAGACTGAGAGGTTCTGGCCAAGGGTGAACGGGCTGAAGTGGACGACCGGTGCGCTGATGGTCTGGGTCTTCGTATCGATGGTGCTGAGGAGCGGCTGCCAGACGCCGTCGGCTTCATTGAACCAGAAGATCGCCAGCGTCCCGCCGGCGAGGTTGGTGGCGGCGAGTTGCTCGGGGGTATAGCGCACCGTGAGCGTCAGCGGCACGGTGAAGGTGTGGACAGCGGTGCCATCGGGAAGTGCCGCGTCGAGCTCGAATGCGCCAAGGCTGCGGTGACCACCGGGGCCAGCGAGCGGCACCGGCAGCTTGGCGGCGATCCGTTCGGACACGGTATCCTGGAGCCGCCGCACCTGGACCGTCAGCGCCTGGTCGCTCGCCTTCTCAGGAAACAGCACCTGCACCCGGCCGGCCTGCCCCGCGATCGTTGTCGCACGACCGACCGGCACGCGGCTGACGACATCGGCCGGCGTCGGCGCGATCAGCGGCGCGCCACCGGTGATAGTCAGCGCGTCGCGCACGTTGTCGGCCGTGACCTGGGGCGTCAGGACTAACGCATCGCCGGGTAACGCCGCCGTGATGATCAGATCGACGACGAGCACGGCGTGATCGGCGGCGGCGAGCTTGCCCACCTCCCACGTTACCGGATCGCCGAGGCGGCTCGGCGCGATCGGCAGCGTTGGTTTCGCCACCGGATCGGGCGCGATCGGTGAGGTGGCGACGCTCTGGGCCGCCGGATTAGGATCGATCGGCGCGGGATACGCCCCCTCGGGGAGCGTCGGCTTCGCCACGTCCACTGGCACAGCGGCGTCCACCACCGGCGCGGCGGGACGGGTTTCGCCGGCGATGCGGGGCGCGCTGGCCTTCACCCCAGCTGGCACGGGCAGCGAAACCGTCACCGGATAGGCCGCATCGGTTCCGCTATTGGCGACGGTGATGGTCACGGCCACGGTGTCACCGATCGCGATCGTATCGGGTGCGACGAGGAGATCGAGGCTGAGGAACGGCGTGGGCGTCGTCGAATCGACCGGTTCGGTGAACGGGATGCCGGATGCGGGGAGCGGGGTGTCGATGACCGGGACGGCGGGGGCGTCCTGCGCCAGTGCGGCGGCGGGATCGACGCCAGGGACGGACCCGACGCTCAGCGCGAGGATGAGCAGCCAACACAGCCGGCGAAACGCCCGTATCGTTCGTCGCGAACCACGCATACACCGCTCCTACAGCTCGCAGGACACACCCATCCAATCGATTGTATCACCATGATACATCGAGCCCATGCCGGACACAGCCATCAGTTATCGTGCGGGAAGGCCCGCCGGGCCCCGTTAGTGCTATCGAAATCACACTTGGATGCGAAAACAATAACACACCACAGGAGGTATGTCAAGCGACCGGTTGCGCAAAAAGCTGATGCATCTGCTGCACAAAGACGGTGCGGCGAGGATTCGGTGTTCGTGAGCGGCGTGCATGATCATGTGGCCGCAAGTCAAGATAATACGCCTTATCTTGACTTCTGGCTTGTGCGTGCGGTAGAATACCCGCATTCCTTCGGGACCAGCGCGTGTGCGAAAAAGCCGATTTATCTTAACTTTTGTGGAGATCGCCGCCGATGACGACCATCGCTGAACACGTCGACCCATTCCTCGCCTACCTTGCCGACGTGCGGCGCATGGCACCGAACACGGTGCGCGCCTATCGCAGCGATATGACGGTCCTCGCGGCGCGGCTCACGGGGGATATCGCTGCATGCACACACCGCGATCTCGAAGTTGCACTTGCCGCCGACCGCCACGCAGCCCCGGCAACGCGGCAACGTCGGCAGGCTGCCCTGTGCAGCTTCTTTCGCTGGGCGCTGCGCGACGGGCTGGTCGCCACACCCATCGCCGATATGCTCGATGCGCCGACGGTGGATCGCGCGCTGCCGCGGCCAATTCCCGCCGCTGATCGCGGCACCGTCGAGCGTATCATCGCGGCATCGCCCCACCCACATACGCTCGTACTCACGATCCTGCGCGAAACGGGGATGCGCGTCAGTGAGGTGGTGGGGCTGAATATCGGTGACATCACGCTGACGGCCGGCAATGAAGGCCTGCTCGTGCGCAATGCCAAAAACAATGTGGACCGGGTCGTGGTGCTTGGCCCCGATGCGACCCCGAAAACGCTGCGCGTGCTGCGTGCGCATCTGCGGGCGCTAGGCGCGGCGGCGCTCCCGCACCAGCCGCTCGTGACATCTAATCGGGCGACCCGTCTGACCTACGCCGCCGTGGAGAAACACTGGCGACAGGCGTGCATCCGCGCGGGCCTGGCCGATGACGGGGCGGCGAAGTATACACTGCATCAGCTGCGGCACACGCTGGCCACCGAACTGATCCGCGAGGTGCGCGAGGACGTGGTGGGGCGCCAGCTAGGACACAAAGACCCGCGCAGCACGCGGCGGTATGCGGAGCTCCAGGAGGCGGACGTCCGCGCGGCGCTCGGTCGCCGCCGCCGGTGACGATCGCGCCAACGTCTGACGAGACGACCCTGATTCGACGAGTGCTGCATAGCCGACGTCGAAGCGCGTGCCCCCACGTGTTCGACCGACGCTCTCACCCACCGACTAGCTTGCGCAACGCGTCGGCGATCTGTGTGGCGAGCGGCAGCACACTGGGCAGCGCGGCGGCGATGTTTTGCGCCGCCGCTTTGAGCCCATCGCTGGTGATTTGCACCATCGTCGTGTTCGGCTGCGCTGCCATGGCCTGCGCGACGGCGGCCGTGGCCATCTGTGCCACCGCCGTCAAATCGGTCGTGACGAAGCTGCCAAATGTGGCCGGGTCGTCAATCCGGTCGAAGACGTCCGGCAGATCGGCAAGCGCGCCGAAGAGCACCGGCCAATAGCCGGTCGTCGGAGCGGCGTGCCGAAAGGTCTGCCAGCACGCTTCAGCAGTCTGGAGAGGTGTCGCAAAAATAACATAGGGAGTTGGCGTGATCGGAATGGTCGTCACATCTGTTCCCGCGAGGCGATAGGTGGTGATCAGGGTGGCAAGATGTGATGGCAGGGGGATATCCATGGCAGCGGTACTTTTCTCGATCACTCGGGTGCGCGGGCCAATCAGGGACACGAGGACGATGATGGATTGCTAACGCGCGGGCTAACGGCCAGCCTTCAGCCGCGCGCCGCCGAGCGAGACAAAGTTGCATAGACCGACACGACCCTGAGCATACCACAGACGTTCAAAATCGCCCCCCCTCGGCACGTCGGGTGCAAGGCGTTGTTCGGCCGCTCACTTTCATAGGGCAAAATTTAGGAAATCTTCTAATACGCTTAGTCTCATTTGCACTTGGGCCTTTTCTGGAGTAAGAAACTTCTTAAACTCTTCAAACAGAGAATCTGGATCTATGAGATCAGCATCTGTGAAAATAAGCGTGATGATACCGAACTTACGAAAAAAGCTTTTGCTTTTTTTCATCTCTTTCTCAAAATTTGCTTGGGCACGTCGATTAATTTCAACTTGAGTTACTCCTTTAAGGTGAGTGAGCTCGCCATGAGTCGACCATGGTGATAGTTCGAATCCCACTTTGCTCATTGAAAATGGATCAATTATGCAGAAGTCTAGTCGATACTCATGGTTTCTTTGTAATCCTCCGTAACGGATTTCTGGAATAATTAATGGTATTTCCTCGGGATTTGACGCATTTCTAACAAAATCGCAGTACCTTTTAGCGACATTCATTTCGTGAGGTGATCCTGAAGCACGCACCAAAACACTTTTAAAGAAAACAAGGTATTGATCGATATCGCGAAATTTAACAGTTGAGTCTTCAAAAGGAATGACCAATCCTGTTTGCAAGATATGTCCAATTGTCCAGTACTGTTTCTTGAAGTGTCTAATCTCACTTTTGTCATTTTCCCAATTGCCGCCTTTGAATCTCGGAGTTACTAAAAGTCCATAACTTGCTTTCTCTTGGCCAATCCATATCATTGATTCGTCCACGGTGGGTCGCTTCTTTGAGAGTGATTCAAAATTTCGCCAGTATGTCCTTTCGAGAAAAAGAAACACATAATTTCGTAAAGCTTCGTATTGGCGCAACAATAAATAGTTTTCAAAATACGAGCTTGATTTATAATGTTCTCCTAAATTTTCCATATATCTTAGATATCCCTGAAGCCAAAGATTTATAAATTGCTCGGGGGAGTGTATGATCTCGTTTTTGATGTCTATATATTGAGCGTTCTTTCCGCCAAAAGTGGCGTGTAATGATTGTTCGTTCAAAAAGCCACTAATTTCAAGCACAATTGGCAACTGCTGCCTCAACTGATCAGTGAGGTTCTCAATTTTTTGATTGCGTTTCTGTCTTTCCGGATCACGCAATGGCATATAACTCTCCTGTATGGCATCAAAAATCTTTATATAGTTTATCATAAACTCGCTTATAGTGCAACGAAGGATTAACACTCTAGCAGTTATCTTGAAGGAAAGATGAAGGCCGCCGAACGGCCAGCGTTGAGCGGCGGGCGGCGCACGAGTCAACCGCCAAAATCGGCCCGATTCCGCCCGTCGCTTCCAACGCTGATCGCCGAAACCCGCCGCGCGCCCGCCACCGACGCCCGCACGCCCGAGCGCCTGGCACCCACCACCGCCGGCACGCGCCACCGCCGGCACCGCAGCCCGGTCCGCCCGCCACGCTGGCCGGCACCCACCCGCGCCGGCACCCACCACCGCTGGCGCGGCGGACAGGATCGGCACCATCGACCCGCTCCGCACGCCCAGCCCAACGAGCAAGCGTTGAGGCGCGGGCGGCACCACGATCATCGTCCAAAATCGCCCCGATTCGCCCGTCGCTTCCAACGCGATGTTAGCCGGTTGTGGGAAACGGCGCGGTGCGAACATCGGCGATTGGCGTGCTCGTTTGTTGCCATGCCGCCGGTAGCGCATCAGTTACCCACCACTGCCACAAGGCACGCAAGCGACGCCGATCAAGATCGAGCTGCTCGCGCTGTGTTGAAACCGTCAAGTGCGGTCGGTACGCTCAAACATATAGATATTGTCCGCACGTGCGGCGCGTTGATACTGGACTTTCACATCTGCTGGTTGACCTGGGCCAACCAACAACGCAAAGGCAACATACGCATTCCAAGTGGCACGCTCTTCCGTAGAAGCCAAGATGCATCGGTCAACGACATTCAGTGCTGGGTTGTTCAGGAACTTCCTCGCTGTCTTGGCCAAGGCCCTAAATCCTATCGAGGCAAGCGTAAATTCGTGATGGCTTAGTCTTTGGAAGTCGTTGAGAAAACGATCAGTCATGTCGTTTTTACGACAGTAATCATCGCCCTGTCCAGCTTGCGCGCACCACCCGGTCGGATCGGTATTCGACACCGGATTGGCATACCCATACTGATAACTATGCAACGAATACGGCGTCGTATCGTCGCCCGCATACGCATCGCGGCTGCCGAAGCGCCCGCTGGCGGCATTGTACCACCGCGCGCGGAGGTAGACCTGCCCGGTGGCGGCGTCCTGGAGTTCGCCGGTATACCCGAAACGCGGCAGCGTCGCCCCGCCGCGCACCTGGCCATAGGCGTCGTAACTGATCGGCGCGCTCACCGTCGTCCCGCTCGTCGTCCGGCGCGTCGTAGCTGATCGGTGAGGTCAGATCGGGCGTGCGATGATCTCGCGCGCTTGTTCAACCTCCCAAGCAAACTCGCTCAGGCCATCCGCGAGATCAACAACCTGCGCGAAATCGGCGCGCGCTGCACTAGCTTGGTGTAAGTGCATGCGTGCCTCGCCACGTGCGAATATAATCAGCGGCTGATTGGCATTGAGCGCAAGTGATTCAGTGAAGGCGGCATCGGCCCGCTGCCATGCACCAACCTGCATGCTCCAATTACCGATCACTGCGTGCGCCGCCGCCGCGAAGCGTGTCTCTGGCGCACGGCGTATAATCTGGCGTGCAAGCCGTACGGCACGCTGCGGGTCAGTCTCTCCTTGGGCACGGTCAACCATCGCCTTGAGTCTCGCTTCGGTGTCACGCGCACGGCCTAAGGAGGATACATCAGCACGTGCGGTGGAAGAAGTCGTGGTATCCAGATAGCGCAGTAGCTCAACCTCGGTCGTTGTGTTGGCTACCTCAATAAATGCGGGAGTTCGTTTTCGAACACCGTTTAATCCCAAACGAACGTTCGATGGCAGAATATGTCGATACCATAGCGTGAACGAAACCGCGGTTGCCGGGGTAGCACAAAATTCGACCTCATATCGGCCATCGGCGAGTTTTCCGTTTGTTAGTATTGGTACGACATCCCATGCCAGAAGATACGAAGCATTCCAGAGTGGCTCGTCTATCGAATGATACGTTGGAGTGCCCCATGTTTCTCCCAACAATTGGAGAAAATATGGAACAGATAATGCTCCACTGTCCGTTGTGGACGTCGTAATTTCGCCAAGAAACAAGCGTTGTTTACGACTTGCCATATGATGTCTGCGACTCTCTTTGAACCATGGTTTCGCCAACGAGACAAGGTGCCGGTCCCTGCGCTGGGGCAGTCGGCTTTTGCGGGCCGCTTGCCACGCCACCCGGAACGTAGACAGGAGGCATTGGTCCGCGAAACGGTGGTGGGTAACGCTTGAGATTACGCGCCAACCATGCTGCTGCCGCGAATGCTGCAACGCCTGCCGCAGTTCGTGCATTTGGTTCGAGCCAGTACAGAACAACACCGGGTGCCGGCGATGCAGCGACTAGATCGGCAACACCAGCGCCATTCGGCGCGAGATAGTCGTCCCAACCAAGGATTCTGATTGGTGGGAAATTGGCCGGGTTCCCTAACGTCCATTGGACATGATTCCAATCGTATCGCACTCCGGGTCGAGAAATAGATCCCTTCGGATACCCTCTCCAAAAGCCATTAAGCCTCGGTATTCCACCATAACGAGCAGCGTGAAGGCCAATTTCGTTGAGCAACCGAACATAGCCAAACGCTTGGGGAATGGCTTCCGCCGCATTGTATACAGGTTCAATCTCATACACATCGCCAAAATTCGAGTGTACCACATCGACCGACAATCGTCCGAGATGATCGTTAAACTCGACATGGACGTCAGTCTGATTACTTCGCCAGAGGTGTACGTCTTCAATGATGGCGTGATAATAGGGGTCGCTCGCACCTCGCCATCGCCACAACCCCGTTGGATCGGTGGCATTGATGGGATCGTTGTGGACGTAGGCGTAGCGGTGGAGGCTTTGGGGCTCTTCTGCTTCGCCGGCGTACGTATCGCGTCTACCAAAGCATCCGCTTGCACTACTGTACCACCGCGCGCGCAGATACACCTGGCCGGTCGCGGCATCCTGGAGTTCACCGGTGTACCCAAAGCGTGGCAGCGTCGCCCCGCCGCGCACCTGCCCGGAGGCGTCTAACTGATCGGCGCGCTGACCGTCGTCCCGCTCGTCGTCCGCCGCACGCTGCCGAGCCCATCGTGTAGTTCCCACGCACGCTGCCACTCAGCGGTTCGCTGCATGGTCCTCGTCAGCAGCGTCCTCACGCGTGTCTGCCGCCGCCGCGAACCGCGCCGGGTCATACACCTGCTGTCCGCGCAGACAGGCGAGGAGCCAGGGGACCTGCGATGGCGCAATCATCGCATCGATGGCGTCATCGTCCAGCAGCCTTGCCGCAATGCTATCTGCCGCCTGCGCCACGGCCAAGGTCGTCGCCCGATCGCCGGCCCAGCGCTGCATACCGGTGGGGGCATCGAGCGCCGCCAGCGTGTCCAACGCCTCGTCGGCGTCGAACTGCCCCGTCAGGAGCGACTCGAGCAGATCGGCGTAGGCGGCGGCATCAACCGCGTACAACTGGGTTGTCGCGGGATCAGCCAACGCAGGAATTGCGATGCGCAGCCGGATGGCGATCTGCTGGAGCGGGGCGTCGAGCGTGCGGCGCGTCCCAAATCGCCACGTCGGATCGGCATGGTTGATCAGCGGCAGCAGCGGATCGGTCGGCCCACCGAGGTCAGCGGCGAGATCGGTCATGGGGCCGCTAATCCCCGGCCAGCGATACTAGTGCGTGGCATCCACGGCGCGGATCAGGTTGACGGAGAGGCGCTGCGGGCGACGCGGGTCGGGCGTGAAGTGCAGGATGACCCAGCCTGTGCCGAGTGTCCCGAGTGGCGCGGCGAAATGCCGCTCAAGCGCTGGCGTTGGCCCCGGCGTGATGAAGCGCGGCACATCTGCGCGTGGGCTATAGCCCGCCGCCGCCAGCACCGGCCCGACGATCGCCGTCCAACGCTGCGCCACCCGGCCAAGCAGCCGGTAGCTTGGGAAGGAGTTTTGCACCGTCATGCCTCCCCCGGCGCATCGGGCGACGCGGACGTCGATGATGTCCCAACAAAGTGGTCATTGGTCGCCGCGTAAAACCAGTCGTGGTCGAACGGCTCCACACCGCGCAGACACCGGATGACATAGCGCAGTAGATGGGGCGCGGTCTGCTGGTCAATGGTGTTGGGGATGTCGCGGACGCGCGGGTCGTGCGCGAAGCGCTCAGGATCATCGATGGCCTGCGGGATCGGCGCGCCGCTGACCCAGACCTCGTTCCCATACACGCCGCGTATCCACATACTCGCGTAAAACAGTGCCATGCTCGTCGGACCATCGCCGGCCCAGGCGATCTGCCCAGGCGGCGCGCTGATGGTGCGCAGCGCCATGAACGCCTCCAGCGGCGACCAGCGGTGCTCGACGAGGTTTTCAAGGATCTGCGCAAACGCGTGGGGGTCGACGGCGGCAAACTGCGAGGTGGCGGGGTCAGCGAGCACCGGGAGTGCCAGCCTGAGCTGCGCCGCCACGGCTGTGAGTTGGCGATCGAGTTCGTGGCGATCGGCGAAACACCAGAATGGTCCAGGGTGGCGCTGCAACGGCAGCGGCGGCACGTCTGGCCCGCCAAGCTCGGCCACGATAAACCCGTGCGTCTCGGGATACAGGATCTTTGGCCCGGCGAACGAGGCATACGGCTCCTCCCCACCATACCTGAACAGCTCGACGCGGAACTCCTGCGTCGCGGCACGGACCGGGTGATACTGGAGTGAGACATAGCCGTACCACAGCGGGCCAAGGTCGGCGCGGTAGGGGCGCTCGACACGCGGCGGGTTGCTCCATGGGCGGAGCGCCGCGTAGTCCGCCATCAATCCATATCCGGCCGCCGCGAGCACGGGCGCGACGATCGCCTCCCAGCGCGCGATGACGAGCAGATCCTTCTCGCGTGTAGGGAGTCTGTTATCGGGTTCCAAATGGTCTCCCCGCAGCGCTGCCGCTGCCGGTAACGGCGCCGACCGATCCTGCACATAACGCGTTGTCGTCCCGCCCGTCGTCTGGCCCACCAGAACCCCATCGGCGTCAGAGGCATAGGTCGTCGCCACGCTCGTGGCGGTGACGGTTCGCCCCGTCAGCTGCCCGAGCTCATTATACGTCGCGGTGGTGGTGCCGTCGTTAAGCACCCGCCCCGCCCCGTCGTAGGTCACGCCCACGATCCGATTGTCGGTGCTGTAGCTCGTCGTCGTCGTCGTCCCGCCGATCGTCGCGCTGGTGCGGTTGCCCACGAGATCATAGGCGTAGCTGGCGCTGACCGCCCCAGTCCCGCTCTCGGTCGCCCCAATCAGCCGCCCCAGCCCATCATAGGCAGAGGCGGTCGTTCGCGTCGGCGTCGTGATGGGCGGCGGCGCGCGCGTTCCGGTCCGTCGACGCGCGGTGCGTGCGGCGGGGGCGGCAGGAGTGGCGGCAGGAGTGGCGGCAGGGGTAGCCGGGGTGACGACAGGAGGCGTGAGCGCATCGGCGTGTGGCCCAGTAACGGCAGAGCGTGGGAGCGCAGCGGGGTCGAGCAGGCGTGTGGCCTCCAAGCGGGCGAGTGGCGCGGCGTGGTCGGCAATGGCGCAGTGCTCCTGCACGACGGTGCCGCGCGGGTGGGGAGGCGGACGATGAGCGCGGCGCGCAGGCTGTCGCAAATGCCGAGCAGCGGCGCGCGGAGGTCGGCGTCGGCGACGATGGTGCCGAGCGCGATCCTGCTCCAGGCGCGCTCGGCATCGCGGGGCACGCGGCGCTCGATACGGGCGAGCAGATCGCGCCAGCGCGCCACAAGCTCGACGCAATCGTCGAACCCGCAACACGCCCGCGCGATGGCCTGGACCAGCATGACGATGGCCGCGTGAGGTCGGCTTGCCGTCGTGGACGAAGCCGCCGCAGACGAAGCGCGCGCCGTCGTCGTGCCAGCTGAATGCATAGGCGTCGAGCCGCGCGCTGCTGCTGACGGTGAGCGCGCCGAGCGTGGCGTCGGCGCTGCACTGCACGGACTGCACGGCGCTGCTGAGCACGGCCAACACGGCCTGCATATAACCGAGGCCGAGCACGGCGGGGAGGGCCGGGTTGGTGTGGTGTGAGCGGGCGTGGTCGGGGATCGGGGCGTAGCGCGCAAACGCGCCGGGGCGAGTTCGAGTTCGCGCTTGTGGTGTAGCAGATGCTGCGGGTCGGTCTGCATCGGCGTCGCTTTCAAACAAGCGCGCCCCGCTGATGGCCATCGCAGGTGATGGCGTCAGCGGGGCGCAGGCGGGGGCGGGCGTGATGAGAGCGGGCTACGCGAACTCAGGCGGCGAGTGGTATACCGGTCGGTGTGACGCGAGAGTCGACGGCCTCGGCGCCGACGATGAGATCGTCAACGAAAGCGTCGGGGTGATCGTAGCCATCGAGATTGGTAATAACGTGACGGAGTCGGTCGATGGCGTCGTCGAGTGTGCCATCGGGGCAAGCGTGCGGGACTGGGCGGGCGTGGCGTGTCCATGGTAATCTCCTAACCTATACAAAGACGACCACCCCCGATGGATGGTCGTCGACGGACACGGTCGAGCACGCGCGGCGACAGCCGCCAGATGATGAGCGGTTCGATGGCTATGGGGCGAGAGGACGAGGGAAGAGGGAGTAATAGCGGCTTGGGTGAGTGAGAATCAATCCGCGACACCATCGGCGTGGCGCGACATTTCTGTCAGTGGTGAGGTCGCAGCGGCTGAGGAAAGTCTCGTATGGACGCCGTTCGGCGCATGTATGGCCAGCGGGTGCTGGCGTGCCAGCGACACTCGCGCGCTTGCGCAAGCATCGTGCGATGCGCTGAGCGTACCACGATGCTTGTGCGAGCATATCCTTCAGCGCGAAGGAGGTGAGGGATCACTAATAGAGAAATCACGTAAACCCCGGACAAACCGGATAGCTGTATTTCGCCAAGAAGGTGGAGACGAACGTCGTGGTGCTCAGATAGCGCGCAAAGCGTGCAGCCAAATCCGGTAACCGGCGTTGGGTATGGTTGTGCGCCACCGCCCGCCGGGTGGCGCGCCAGACGTGCTCCTGCGGGTTGAGGTCCGGTGCGGCAGTCGGGAATGCCCAGAGCGTGAGGCGCGGATGGGCCGCCAGGAGATCGCGAATGGCGGGGCCACGATGCCACGGTGCCCGATCCCACAAGAGCAGGATATTCCCAGTGGGATAGGTCGTCAAAATGGCTTCGAGATGCTGCACGGTGGTTTGGGCGGTCATCCGATCGGCTTGGGTGACGACTTCCTGGCCCGTCGCGAGATTGAGGGTGCCATAAAAGGCCGTACTGGTGCGATTCGGATCAAGCCGCACCGTGACTGGCTGCCCACTGGGAGCCCAGACCGCCATGGTCGTCGCTTGCAGATACAATGTGGCCGCATCTTCCGCGAGGATCGTGAGGGGCGTTGGGTCGGCGGCGAGGTCTCGAAGTTTTTTTCGATCTGGCCTTCCCATTCCATGACCGCACGTTCGTTGCGCGTGCGAAAGGTCGCGGTCGGGCGATGGTACGTGAACCCGACGCGGGCAAACAGTGTGGAATAGGAGGTGGTGCTGTGATAGGTCACCCCGTAGTCCTCGGTCACCAGCCGGTGCAGGTCGGCCAGCGTCCAGGTCGTTCCGTCGGGCGTCGCGGCGTCGGGGCCAAACCGGGAATGGGGCGTGTACTGGCGCAGCGTCACCCCCAAGGCGGCGACCTGATCGGGGGTCAAGAAGCGATGATTGCCTCCGACGCGCTGATCGGCCAGCGCCGCGATCCCGTCCCGTTGATAGGTCTGCACCCAGTCCATGATGGTCGACCGCGGGCTGCCCGTCATGATCTGGATCTCGGTAGTGGAATAGCCGAGACCATACAGCCGGACGGCTTGCAGCCGCGTTCGATAGCCACCGTCGTCGGTCGCGTGATAGGCCGCCAGTAACGTTTGACTGGCGGCATCGTCGAGCTGGAACATTCGTTTGCGCATGGCGATGATTGTACATCATCTACGTGCTTTCTCTATAAGGTGGAACACTTTGTCTGACGCGAGCACAGCTTGTGTGTTCGCACATGCTGTGCCCGCGTGACCAAATGGGGGCAGGCTCAGTTTATGGCATGCGCATCCAAATCAGCGCTAAATGAGTGATCTCATCTACCTTCCGACCTACGAGGGCTTGCTGTATCATGCCGCGGTGCTTGATCTATTCGCACTCGTGGTGGTGGGCTGGGCAATGTGGGCGGATCTCGAGCGCGAGGTGACCCTGGCGGCCCTGACAGATACCATTGGGCGGCACCATCCCGCTCCCGGTTTCCTGCATTGCAGCGACTGGGGCAGCCAATACACAAGCAGTGATTAGCAGATAATGCTGCCTGCCAATGGCATGACCTGTAACATGAGTCGCACTGACAACTGTTGGGATAACGAGTCGATAAGAAGCTTTTTCGTCACGCTCAAGGCCGAACTGGAACGGGTGTTCGCAACCCACGCCAAATATACACCCCCCGCCTGCCCTTCCTCCCGGCCGGTCAGGTCCAAAATACGCAACCAATGTTACGCATCGATCGCTTCCACTCCTGGAGTGATTGAGACTGTTTGTTTTGGAATAATCATTGATCGCTTATTCGACCGGGATCTGGGAAAACACGGCGCGCCGTCGACCTGATACCCACGATGTTAGCATATCAGCATCAGGATTCAAGTCTATCCAACCGAGTTCACCGCCACCGCCGCCGAGCCAAAGCCGTGCACGGATGCGATCCCAGAATGCGGCCATCACTACAAAACCTTCCCACGTCGTGAGTACGTTCGCGTCATGATCGTCTTCAACCAATTCCACGGGATAGATACCGGTGTCAGTATATATTGTCAGTAGGTTATTAGCGAGCATGCAAGCCCAAACTCGATTGCCGTGGTCAACAGCGAGAGCGAAGCTGTAAGAACTAGCCAGCGATTGTTGTTCGGAGTTTTGGGAGCGTGTACGCATGTGTGTCCATACTTCATCTTGATATCGCCAGACACCCTGACCGCGACCGTTTCCTACTCCAAGCCACATAGTGCCAACATAATCGATGAGTAAACTCAGAACCTGCATAGGGTAAGGCAAGGTTGCGATGCTTAACCATTGACCGTCGATAGTCATGTGCAGCACATACATTGGAGAATCCATCCAATTGCGATCGTGATACTCAATTTGCAAGTAGTGTGTTGTACCGTTGCGACGTTTGCGTGCTTCATCCTCTCGAGCTGCTACCACCCAAATGTCTCCACCAGCTTCGCCGATACATGTGTACACATGTGACATCCCGTTCGGCAGTGGTATGGGTTCCCATTGTTTACCATCACTTGAGCGCCACACACCTTTTTGCGAAAAGGCAACCACTAATCGCCCCTGCCCATCAACAATAATCGATACGATGCGATCAACCGGGAGCATCGAGATATACTCGATTCGTTTCTCTTGTAGCCGCAACAGCATTCCCCCGCCTAACCAGAGTGCTTCGTGCCACCAGTGCATTGCTGTTAGCTCATTTACGGATGAGAGATGTTCGTGGAGATCGATAACATTGCTTCCATGGCCATTAGCATAATGGACAACGCGAGTCCCGAACGCCATCCATAGTGTCTCATTTGGTCCTGGAGCCAATGCGCTCACCGAAAATGGGCTGGTGGCGTAAAGATCCCACTCCAGCCACCGGCCAAGACTGTGAGCCGGATATGTAAACAGATTATACATCGTAGCTCTGCTTTCATCAGCATGCGCGAGTATTGAGAACTGCACAGCACAAAGCGATTGCGATCGCTACGCACCTACCGGTTCTGCAGTTGCTGGCGGACTGCTCCCTGGTAATGGTGGTAAAGAAAACGACGGCGGTCGAGCATAATCTGAAGGCGGGCACGAATCAGCAGGAAGCGCAGGCACAGGCATACCCGGCTGCCAGCCAAACGGTCGCTTTGCTTTGTCAGCGTAACGAGACTCGCTCAGTCTTTCCCATGCAGCTGCTGAGGCATCTGCTGGCTCCAGCCAATATACAATTGTGGCGGGCAGTGGAGACATCGCAACGAGATAGAACCCGGAACTCAGCGGCCACCGTTGTGGCGGATAGTTTGCTGACGAACCATAATGCCAAAAGATGCTATTCCAGTGATATGTGGTGCCGGTAGGATGTATGGGTTCAAGGGCAAAGAAGCCTTGTGCGATTTTGAACCATTGAATATAGCCCGTAACCTGGGGTATCGCAAAGTGCATTTCGTGGATTGGTTTGATGTCATAAACATCACCAGTCGCATCGTTAAGTAAGTCAATTCGGGGACTATGCCTCACAGGCACGCCCGGAAACTGATTGAATTCCACATGAATATGAATAGGGTCTCGCAGCTCATACTGATTCTCAATCCAGTCGTGTTGCCATCCTCCGCCAGTGGGAAACCATCGTACTAGCCCAGACGGATCGGTGGCGTTGACCGGGTCGTTGTGGACGTAGGCGTAGCGGTGGAGGCTTTGGGGCTCTTCTGCTTCGCCGGCGTAGGGGTCACGGCTGCCGAAGCGCCCGCTGGCGGCATTGTACCACCGCGCGCGGAGATAGACGTGGCCGGTCGCGGCGTCCTGGAGTTCGCCGATATAGCCGAAGCGTGGCAGCGTCGCGCCACCGCGCACCTGTTCGTAGGCGTCGTAACTGATCGGCACGCTCACCGTCGTCCCGCTCGTCGTTCGGCGCACGCTCCCGAGGCCATCGTGCAGTTCCCACGTCCGCACGCCGGCACTTAGCCCATAGAGGCGCTCCGCTCCATACACGTAGTTGGTACTGCCCGCCGCGAGTATCTGGGACAGCGCTGTCGACCGATCCTGCACGTAGCGCGTCGTTGTCCCACCGGTCGTCTGGCCCACCAGCACGCCGTCGGCGTCAGAGGCATAGGTTGTCGCCACGCTTGTGGCGTTGACGGTTCGGCCCGTCAGCTGCCCAAGCTCATTATACGTCGCGGTGGTGGTACCGTCGTTGAGCACCCGCCCCGCCCCGTCGTAGGTCACGCCCACGATCCGATTGTCGGCGCTGTAGCTCGTCGTGGTCGTCGTGCCGCCAATCGTCGCGCTGGTGCGGTTGCCCACCAGATCATAGGCGTAGCTGGCGCTGACCGCCCCCGTTCCGCTCTCGGTCGCCCCAATCAGCCGTCCCAGCCCATCATAGGCATAGGCGATCGTCCGCGTCGGTGTGGTCACTGGCGGCGGCGCGAGCGTGGTGGTGTCGATCGCCACCTCGTCGAAGGCGGCGCTGATCGCCACCGTGTTGATCGACCCGACGCGCACCGTGGTCACCCCGCAGGTGATCGCCGCCGTCGTCGTGCGCGCGAAGAAGCCGCTCGTGGTGAACGGCGCGGTCAGCGCCACCACGTGGGCTTCGAGCACACCGTTGGCCGTCGCGCCGACCTGCCGCTGCTGGACCACCCCGATCCGATAGACCTGCCCGAGCGTGAGCGCTGTCGAGGTGCTGCCGACCTAGACGCCATTGAGGATGAGCTTGACGGTGCGTCCGCTGCTGATCTGAATGCCGCCCATGCGCGTGCTGCCAGTGCGCAACTCCAATACTGTAACCGAGTTGGTCGGCGCGGCGTCGAGCCGGATGAGCATGCTGATGGCGAGATTGTCCGCGCTGGTCAGACTCTTCGTCACATAGCTGCCGGCCACCGCCCCGGTGGTGAATGCGGCGGCCCATCGAGTGGGGCGGTGGTGAGCAGCTGGAGCGTCCCGCTGACGCTCGACGCGGCGGTGAATGTGTCGAGCAGCGTCTGCGGTAGCTCAGTTCAAAAAGACAGAACCGATGTGATACCTTCTAAAAACTGAGTACTTGTAGAATAAGAATCGAACTGCCTATCGCGACGATAACCGGAAGGAGAAGACTGGTGATGATGCGCTGGATCACAGCGACCGGCAGCGGAAAGAAACCGTGGGCAATAAACGGGCTCGCGATCACCGCAATGACCCATATTGGACTACTGTAACCGAGAAAGACAAGAAATCCAATTCCGTTTCCTGGCGCGTCACCACTCGGTCGAACGACAATATCCCACATGCATGATCCTACAAACAGGCACAAGACGAGTGAAATCATTGCGATGGTCACATATCCAAGCATGATAAAAATACCCTTGATGATCGCCTTCATACATACCTTTCACGACCGTACAGAACCGATGAGCGCACGTTGATGGACGACGAAGAGCGGTTCGGGAACACCACGTGGGACAGGGCATTGGTAATGGGCGCAGCGACCTCGGTTTTCATGTCCTGGCGCGGCACGAACGCGTGGGCGTTCTGCTGGAGGTGGAACTGACCGCGTTGCGAGGGCACGCCACCCAATACCGCACGCCGCGCCGCCTTCACGCCCAGATACGCATCGCTGGTGACGCGTTCCCTCCCGCTGAGGCCGCGCACCACAAGCGATGGGAGAAATGGACGCCAGTGGACTTCCTGTTCGCTGACCGCGACCGACATGCCAAGCAGCACGCGTGTACCGGTCGGCAACACGCCCCTCGCGAGCAACACCGCTGCATCGCATACCTGTCCATCAATCTGCACCTTCTCGTCACGCGCATCACGGGCGAGATAGGGCGTCGGCCCGAGCGGACGGGTGCGCCATTGCTCACGCTGCGCGTCGAGCTGGAGGGCAGCGCGACTGACCTGCATCGACGACAGTTCGACGCCACACAGCCGCTCAGGAATAGCGGCCACTTTGCGGGTCGAGACACCCTGGACGTCCATCTCGGCGAGGGCCAGGGTCAGGGCGCACTCGCTGCGCACCCCTTTTTCCAGCGCTGCAAGGAAGGATAGATGCAACGAGCGGTCACGGACCTGCGGCACGGCAAACGTGTCTGGCCTGACGCGCGTGGTCACTGTCTAGTATCGCGGAGATCAGAGCAGCGTCAGCTCTCCCACGCACCGCGCACAGCGGCCCCGAGATGTTCCTCTTGAGCAGCCTGAAAGAATAGCTTATTGTCAACTCAAAAGCCTGGGCGAGTAAGTGTTAGTTGATCAGACGCAGCGCGCAGATGCTGCTCCCGTTCGGCCTGCATCGCGGCGTTTACAATTGTGCGAATCAGCTCCGGCATCGCGTCAAGTCCCTGCGTGGCAAGCAATTCCTCCATTGCGTCGGATAGGATACAATCGTCGTGGCGGGCATGGGATGTTTCTTTCTTGGTTGTCTGAGCAACGCCAAGGATACACCTACCCGCCCGACATCCTGTCCGGTCAGATCAAACGGACAGAACCCATGTTACACTATCAAGGGCTAAAAAAGCCGACGCGATACGGCCATCGTGATCGAACATATATATTAACATTCCATGTAACTGGCTCATTATGAGCCAACTGTGGCATCATCGCATCTAGAGTACTTGCGAATTGTTTATAACTCAGCGACGGTCCAAGCCACTGGTAAAGGCGCATACCATACCAAACCGCTCGGTTATCCAATGCCTCATCGCCATAATTTGGCAGACCGCGTCTCCCCTCTGGATCGAAATCTCCTTGATATGGTGTGTAATTGGGCGAACCTGGTCTATGAGCCGGATCTTTCCACTCAGCAATGCCTGCCCCTATTAATGTCTCATCAACCTCAAAACCAGCAGCAAGAGCAATAAATCCGTAATGTATATTACCCAATACTGAATACTCAATATCGTTTCGACAAGAGTTTATCCCGCAGAGGGTTATACCGCTACCCAGATACTCTAGGATTTTATGTTTAAAATCCCATTCTTTTCTATCTGCCACAAGATTATAAAAATCCTCCCCTGCTGCTAATCGCTGTCCTATCTTATCCGCAGCTCGGGTTCCGGGAGCTGCGGGAGGTGTGCAATCTGCATACTGGTTTTTGGCACGATTCAACGAACGCAGACGTAATGTACGCGGATCGCGGGCGTTTGCCTTGAGCGTGCGGTAGAGCCAATCGGTGAGATCGCGCGGATTATGCTTGGCACACGAGTCATCACTCTGACCGGGCGTCGTCGAGCACAACCCGGTCGGATCCGTATTGCTGACTGGGTTGCTAGAACCATACTGATAACTATGCAACGAGTACGGCGTTGTGTCATCGCCCGCGTACGGGTCGCGGCCGCCGAAGCTGCCCCGCGCAGCGTTGTACCACCGGGCGCGGAGGTACACGTCGCTGCCCTGCTGGAGCTCGCCGGCGAAGCCGAATGGCGCGAGCGCAACGCTGCCGCTCGCCAGCACACCCCAGGCGTCATAGTGGGCCAGCCCCTGCACCACCCCCGCGTCAGTGGTGGTCTGGCGCACTGAGCCGAGCAGATCGCCATGATACCACGTGCGCACCCCGCCTGTCACGCCCGCGAGCCGCTCCGCGCCGTAGACGTAGGTCGCCGTCCCGTCGCTGAGGATCTGGCTGAGCGGCACCGCCAGATCCTGGACATAGCGCGTCGTGGTGCCGCCGGTGGTCTGCCTGACGAGTACGCCGTCGCCGTTGGACGCGGAGCTGGTCGTCACGCCCCCGGCGGTGCGCACGGTCAGCCGATTCAGCGCGTCGTAGCCGTAGCTGGTGGTGCCGTC
>JAYUUK010000013.1:0-2219 GCA_043754595.1 Roseiflexaceae bacterium
CTGTTGAGCAATGACTATTGACAAACGCCGTATTGTGCTGCCGCAAAACGCTCGCACAGCTCAAACCATGCAGTGTGAAACTGCGCCAAGGCAGGAGCAATGGAGCTTAGCACAGCGGCCAACCACACAGTCACCGACAATCCACCGACATTCGCCCGAGTGATCGGGGTCGCGCGGCGCGACATTACGCCGTCGCTCGGCATCGCGCCGCGCAATTGGGGGGCGGCGTGTGAGGTCGTGGCCGTCGGTGTCCACCGGCCGCTCACGGCGACGGCAATCACCATCCAGCGGCGGCGCGACGCGGCACCGCTGGATGGTGATTGCATTGGATCTTGGCTGGTGGCGGGACCGAGCATCGTTCGGGATGGTTCACGATGGGCTATTGCGCGCCCTCGATTTGGTGCCAGAACGAAACCTCTCGCACACCCACGCTGGGCCGTACCTTGGCCGCGCTGGAGCTGCTGCTGCCAGGCGGCACTGGTCTGGCCCTGGCCGCCACGCGCGAGTCGGGCGCGCCGCTGGCGATCTGGGAGCGTACGCCGTTCCTCGCGCCCACAGCGCTCGCCGCGCGGGTCGCGTACGTGCGGCCGCACGACGTAGAACGCGGCTGTTGAAATCAGACAGGATTGCTCTATGCGCGGCACATCATTTCAGACTGCTCCAGATGTACTGTGCGCAGAGCCGCCGCACTCGGCTGAGATGGTGATCATCGGCGGCGGGCTGGACGGCCTGCGCCCCAGCCGCTTCGCGCAGTAGGCGCGCGAAGCGCAACGCGGAGGTGTGGGGCGCAGCCCCCGCGATCATCCTTTTTTACGCTCATAGAATTGCTATATGAGGAGCGACCATGCAAGACGAAGCGATCGTCGCCGCGAGCATCGCTGAACTGCGCGCCGCGCTGGAGTCGCGGCGGATCACCGCCCGCGCGCTGACCGCCGCCTTCCTCGATCGGATCGCCGCTATCGATGGCGGCGACGGCGGGCTGCGCTCGGTCATCGAAGTCAACCCCGATGCGCTCGCCATCGCCGAGGCGTGCGATGCGGCGCTGGCGGCCGGCGGGCCGCGCGGGCCGCTCCACGGCGTGCCGCTGCTGATCAAAGACAACATCGACACCGCCGACGCGATGCACACCACTGCCGGGGCGCTGGCGCTGCTCGGCTCGCGGCCGACCGAGGATGCGACGGTAGTGGCGCGGCTGCGGGCCGCCGGCGCGGTGATCATCGGCAAGACCAACCTCTCGGAGTGGGCCAACTTTCACTCGGACAAGCAGCTGAGCGGCTGGAGCGGGCGCGGCGGGCAGACCCGCAACCCCCACGACCGGGCGCGCTCGCCGTCTGGCTCCAGCTCCGGCTCGGCGGCGGCGGTGGCGGCGGCGCTGGCGGCGGCGGCGCTCGGCACCGAAACCAACGGCTCGATCGTCGACCCGGCTGGCGCATGTGGCATCGTCGGCCTCAAGCCGACTGTCGGGCTGGTCAGCCGCGCCGGCGTGATCCCGCTGGCCGGCAGCCAGGATACCGTCGGCCCTATGACTCGCGGCGTGGCCGACGCGGCGCTGCTGCTGGGCGTGCTGGCAGGAGTGGATGGGCGCGACGCGGCGACGGTGGCGAGCGATGGGCGCATGGTTGCCGATTACACGCAGTTTCTGGATGCTGACGGGCTGCGCGGCGCGCGGATCGGCGTGGCGCGCGAGGTCTACTGCGGCTATCACCGCGAGACCGACGCAGTCATCGAGGCGGCGATCGCGCTGATGCGCCAGCGCGGTGCGGTGATCGTCGACCCGGCGAACATCCCGACGGCGCGGGCGATCGCCGACACCGACACATCGCGGACGGTGCTGCTGTATGAGTTTCACGCCCAGGTGGACGCCTACCTGGCCGGGCGCGCGGCGTGGGGAGAACAGGTGGAGCTGCGCGGGGTGCGCTCGCTCGCCGATGTGGTGGCCTATAACCGGGCGCACGCCGCCGAGACGATGCCGTTCGCCGGTCAGGAGATCCTTGAGGCGGCGCTGGCCACCGGCCCGCTGACCGATACCGTCTATACCGAGGCGCTGGCCACCAACCGGCGGCTGGCGCGCGAGCAGGGGAT
Organism: Roseiflexaceae bacterium; assembly: GCA_043754595.1. Taxonomy (GTDB): domain Bacteria; phylum Chloroflexota; class Chloroflexia; order Chloroflexales; family Roseiflexaceae; genus JAYUUK01. The sequence continues at coordinate 2,083 of JAYUUK010000013.1, forward strand.
CGACGCGGCGATGGACGAGTATCGTTTGGATGCGCTGATCGCCCCGACCAGCCACCCCGCGTGGCTGATCGACCACGTGCTCGGCGTCCAATCTAAATATTGAATTCCACGACGACCTACTGAATGGTCTAATCGTG
>JAYUUK010000014.1:0-19703 GCA_043754595.1 Roseiflexaceae bacterium
ACGAAGAACTCGGTGTCCACCCCGCGCACCAGCCGCTCGTCGAAGCCGCCGGCGCGCTCGAACAGCTCGCGGCGCATCGCGCAGCAGGTGGTGGTCACATCGCAGTAGAAGTCCGGCGGGTCGGGGTTGGTCTCACTATCGCGCGCCACCACGGGGTGGACCACGCGCGCCACCTCGCGCGCCGCCCAGCGCTGGAACCACGGCGCGCCGGGCGGCAAGATCTTAGCGGCTCCGGTCACGCCGATCGTAGCGTCGGCCAGCAGCGGCGCGATCAGCCGCGCGATCAGCGTCGCATCGCCCGGCAGCGCGTCGTCGTCTAGGAACAGCAGCAGCGGCGCGCTGGTCTGCGCCACGCCGATATTGCGCGCCCTGCCGTTTGGTCGCACCCCGGCCACCACCGCCACCTCTGATGGCGGCAGCGTCTGCCGCGCCAGCGCCGCGCGGATCGGGCCGACGTCGCCGTCCAGCGATGGGATGATCACGGCCACGGCCGGCGTCGTCATCGGCGGCATCCTCTCGTGCTCCAGACCGATCCAAAGCTTGCGGGCTGTGCTATACTTCCTCCATCCCGGCCGAAGCTGGCCGCGGCCCGTGCCGAGCGAAAGGAGCTTCCCGATGGGTGATAAAAATCCGAAGAACAGCCAGAAGCAGAGCAAGCAGAAGGACGCCAAGAAGACGGCGGCCAAGAAGTAAGCTGTGCTTCAGACCACTGCGGGCGGCGCTGTTCACCTGTGCGCCGCCCGCCCGCTCGCCGATGTTGTCATAATTGAGTATGCTCTATGCGCCTTGTCGTTCGCCCCGCCCAGATAATCCCGCTGATCGTCGCGGCGCTCTGTGTCAGCTGCACCATCCCCCCGCCCCCCGAGCCGACGACGCCGCGGCCCACCGCGCCCGCCATCCTCGATATCACCCCGGCACCGACGCAGGACATCGACGCGACGGCCACGCTGCTCTCGGGGATCGTCGTCGCCACGCCGACGCCGTCGGGGCTCTACACCGTCCAGCCAAACGATACGCTCGGGCAGATCGCCGCCGACTTCGGCACGACGGTCGATGAGATCGTGGCGGCCAACGGCCTGACCGACCCGAACAATCTCAGCGTCGGCCAGACGCTGCTCATCCCGGCCAGCGCCGCATCGCCCACGCCGGCGATCATCAGCGTCACGCCGACGATCACCAATACGCCAACGCCATCCAATACGCCAACGCCATCCAACACGCCGCGCCCGACTCGCGTGCCCACCGCAGCCCCCGTGCCGCCTACTATCGATCCCAACGCGCCGCCCCCGCCGACCGAGATCCCGACGCTCTCCACGCCGTAGGTTCGATCTGGAACCAAAGAACCGACGGAGCGCAGCGACCGGACGCATCAGATCCACGAGACCTGCCAGGTCTCGTGGATCGATCCTGACCAAGGCGCGATCCGCCGCCAGGATGGCTGGTCTGACACAGCAGATCCCGAAACCTGCCAGGTCTTCGGCAGCGACCGGACGCGCTGTCAGCCGTCACACCACCGCCTCAATCCGGCGCACCCACGCCAGCGGGTCGCGGATCTCGACCATGTTCGGCAGGTTCGCCTCGCTCGCCCAGACCCGGTTCATAAACCCGATACCGCGCGCCGCCACCACCGCGTCGACGAACGCCTCGCCCTGCTGGTACTGCACCAGCTTGAGATCCATCCCGGTGATCCGGTTGAAGATCTGCTCGATCAGTGGCCGGTCCACCTGACGCTGCTGAACTTTGGCCTCGATCTGCGCGTAGCTCGGCAGCAGCTGCGCCCCGATCGCGTTCATCAGATGGGTCGAGTAGCCCTCGATCAGCGACATCAAGCTCTGGATGCGGTCGAACTGCTGCTGCTGCTGCGGCGAGAGCAGCAGCTCGATCCAGCTGCGGCCGCCGGTCTCGCCGCGCGCGATCCGCTCGAACAGCCGCGGCAGCCCGCCGGCCATCGTCGCGACCTGGTCCAACATCTGCTCCATCAGCTCGCTGACCAGCCGGTTGAAGTAGCCGCGCACCCACGGAAACGCCTCGAACTGATAGACGTGCGAGACCTCGTGCAGCGCGATCCACAGCCGGAAGTCGCGCTCATCGACGCCGAGTTGCTGCTGCACGCGGGCGATGTTCGGCTCGACGAAGTACAGGGTCCCGCGCGCCTGTGGGTCCGGCGAGAACAGCCCCAGATCGTACTGCCCAAGAACGCGGCGCGCCAGAAAGCCGATCAGCGCGCCCATCTGCGCGCCCAGCACCTGCGCGTTGACCCGCGCCAGACCGGCGGCGAGGTCGCTCTGGCCATCGCTGCTGTGCAGGTAATACTCCTCGATCGGCTTGAACATCTGGGCGAATGATATCATGTTGGCCTCGATCCACTCGCGCCGATCGTGGACCTGGATGCGGCTGATCGGCGCGGCCAGCGCGGTGCCCATATAGCTGGACACCAGCGGCTCGCTCTGCGCCACCAACTGCTGGTACTGCGCCGAGCGCGCGGCGCGGTCAACGATTGGGGCGCGCTCCCACTGCGAGACCCGCAGCCCCACGCTGCGCGCCTTCTCCCAGTCGATCAGCTGGCGCCGCACGCCGCGCTGCGCGCCGTAGCGCGCCGTGAGGTAGCGGACGCCTGCGCCGGCCACCGCACCCAGCAGCAGGATCGTCCCTAGGCGGCGCATATCGACAGGTTTATTGGTTGGCATCTATTATCCTTTCAGCTTGGCTGGCGGCGCTGCGCTGCGCCGCGCCGACCATGAGCCTGAGATCTTCATCGGTGAGCAGAAATGTCTCGAACCGGCTCGGCGCGCCATCATCGCCAGGCGCGGTGTGGCCCTGCACCACGATGCCGTCGTCGATCTCGATGATCCGCACGTTGAGAAAGCGGTGCGCGTCGATGAAAGTTCCGAGCGCGCGCAGGATCTCCTGGTAGCCATTGTCGAGCTTCATCGCTCGCACCGCCCGTCTGGCCCGGCCGCGCCGCGCCGCTCGCGCAGGCTGCCGATCGCGCGCATCGCCTCGACGTAGTCGATCGCGGTGCTGTCACTCATACGTCGTCCGCTCTTCGTTTGTTGCCCGCGTAGCTGACGCGCAGATCGCCGTCGCGCCGCGTCACGCGCTGCGCATCCAGGTGCTCCAGCAGCGCCAGGGCGTACCTACGGCTGCTGCCGAAGCGGTCGCGGAACTGCGCCACCGTCAGGCTGCCCTGCGCCGCCAGCGTCTCGTCCACCCAGCCGATCATACTACGGTACGCCTCGGGCGCGAACAGGATGTCATCGCTCACGCGCACGGCCTCGCTGCGCTCGGTCAGGTAGCCGATCAGCTCGGCGTCCAGATCGGGCGGCGGCGGGTTGTACGGCGCGCGCCCGAGCTCAGCCAGAAAGCGGGCGGCGGCGGCGCGCTGCGCCGCATCCGGGGTGGCGCGGTGCCCGGCCAGCCAGACGGCGCGCTCGCCCAGCTCGATCGCCCCAGCCTCCGCCAGATACGCCAGCAGCGCGCCCTGCCCATCGGCCCCGAGCTTGAGTCGGCTGCGCAGCTCCTCGCGCCCGATGCCCTGACGCAGGGGATAGCGCCGGTGGTAGCCAGCCAGCGCCCGCAGCATCGCCGCCCGCAGCGTCTCCAGCGCGCCACTGCCGATCAGCGCCGGCTGCGCCGCGCTCCCAAGCGCCACCGCAGCGCCGCGCGCCGCCAGCTGCGCCGCGCCGTCTGCCACCAGCGCCGCGCTCAGCCCGGTGCGGCGCGCCAGCTCGTCGTTGGTCTGCGGCCCGCCATCGGCCAGCGCCGCCAGCAGCAGATCGCCGGGGGTGCCGCGCGCCAGCGCCTCGAGCGTGGCGATCACCTCTGGGCGAAACCGCCGGTGCCGCGCCGGGTGCGGCTCGACCACCCTGCCGCCGCCGACGGTCGCGCTCGGCGATGCGCGGCGCACGATGTAGCGGTCGCCCCTACTGAGCGCCATCGGCCGCTCCAGCCGCAGCTGCGCCCAGCCGCCCTGGCCAGGCGCGATGCGCTCGCAGTCCAGCAGCGTGACCCGGCAGGCGGCCTCGGCAGCGCCCACAAACAGGTCGAGCCGGTCGTTCTGCTCTAGCGGCGGCGCGTCGGCGGTCAGCCGCAGCCAGACATCGGCCAGCGCGGTCGGGCGGAGCAGCCCGGGCGGCGCGAGCACATCGCCGCGCGCGACATCGCCGTGGGCCACACCGCCGATGTTGACCGCCACCCGCGCCCCCGGCAGCGCCACCGTCTCGCGCCGCCGGTGGGTCTGTAGCCCGCGCACTCTGCCGCGCAGACCGCGCGGCTGGAGCTCGATCTCGTCGCCGATCCGCAGCGGTCCGCCGGCCAGCGTCCCGGTCACCACCGTGCCAAATCCATCGATGGCGAACGCGCGGTCGATCGCCATGCGCGGCGCATCCGTCTCGCCGGCGCGCGATGGCGTTGCGTCCAGCAGCGCGTCGATCGCCGCCAGCAGCGCGTCCAGCCCAGCGCCCGCCCGCGCCGAGACTGGCACGATCGCCGCTTCGGCCAGCGATGTGCCCGCCAGCGCCGCCCGCACTTCATCCTCAACCAGCGCCAGCCAGTCGGCCTCGACGGCGTCGGTCTTGGTCAGCGCCACCACCCCGCGGCTGATGCCCAGCAGGTCGAGCACCGCCAGGTGCTCGCAGGTCTGCGGCATCGGCCCGTCGTCGGCGGCCACCACCAGCAGTGCAGCGTCGATCCCGCCGACGCCCGCCAGCATGTTTTTGATGAATCGCTCGTGGCCTGGTACGTCGATCAGGCTGATCTCCCGCCCGCTCGGCAGTGTCAGCCAAGCGAACCCCAGGTCGATCGTCATCTCGCGACGGCGCTCTTCCTCCAGCCGATCTGGGTCGATCCCGGTCAGGGCTTTGACCAGCGTGGATTTGCCGTGGTCGACGTGCCCGGCGGTCCCAAGTACATACATGCGCACTATTGTAGCACGCCAGCTTCGCCGCGTGCTACAATCCACCGGAAAGCCCCGCGCCGAAAGCGAGGAAAAGGTGCGTTATCTGCTGCTGTCCTGCTGTGTGTTCGCCGCTTTGCTCGGTGCGTGCGCGCCGCCCGCCGATACGCGCGGCGGCGCGACTCGTCCGCCGTCCGTCGCCCCTGCGGCGGTGGCCAACAGTCCCACGCTGCTCGTCCCCGCCGGCGCGCCGCCGCGGCCGAGCCCTACGGCCGCAGTCGCCCCTTCGCCAGATGCGACGCCCGTCCCAGACGCTGCGGCCTTCGTCTACCGCTGGCCGGCCGAGATCCCGGCCGGTCTGACGCTGATCCCGGCCGAGAGCCGGGTCGCCGCCGATGGCGAGGAAGGTGTTGGCGGGATAGGGTTCTATCTGCTCACGTTTGGGGATGCGCGGCGGCGGCTGGTGGTGGGCGGCGGCGCGGTCGATACGCTGCCGGTCAGCGGCAAGATCGCCACGCTGGAGATCGACGGGCATCGGGCGCGGCTGGTGGACGCCGAGGATGGCGGGCGTGGCGAGCGCGAGTTGGTGATCGATGGCTATGCCGGGCGGTTGTTTCTCTATGGTGTCGGCATCGAGCGCGAGGAGCTGGTGCGCGCCGCCGAGTCGCTCGCGCCGGTGGACGTGGCGGTGCTGCGGCGTCGGCTCGCTGCCCCATAGCTATTGCTGGCGGAAGCGCACCTCAGCGGCGGTGTACTGACCGCCATTTAACGTCGTCACCTTCATCGCGTCGGCCTGGATGCTGCCGATCTGGGGCACCGATACGAGCGCGGCGTACCAAGTGGTGCAGCCAAGACCGCCAACGGTGTAGGTGCCGTTGCGCTTGCTGCGCACCGAATAGCGATGTTTTCCGTCGGCCGAGCTCACGGCGATCACCGCCCCGCCGATCCCCTTACCGCTGGCATCCTCGACGCTGCCGTAGATGCTGGATTTGAACTGCGTGCCGCAGCGCACAGCTTTATCCACCGGCGTGACGCCGCGGCGCGGCGCAAATATCACCGCCGGGAGCGGTGTGTCTGCTGGCTCAGCCGTGCCTGGGTTGAGCTCGGCGGGGACCGGCGTTGGCTGCGGCGGCACCGCCTGATCGTCGATCAGCCAGCGCTCGATCCACCCCTCGGTCAGCCGCCCGTCGCGTGCCACGCGGAGCAGGTACCACCCTGCTACGTCGTCGCGCACGATCGTGACGCTATCGCCGCTGTAGACCAGCCCGAGGCGATCGGCGTTGACATCTGGCTCGGTCCGCATTGCCGTGAACGTCCCGCTGGCATCCTGCGTGACGCGGGTGGTGTAGACGTAGGCTGGCAAAATACCCTTGGCTGTCCGCTGGTCGACGTAGTCGCGCAGCGTGACGATGCCGAGCTGCGGCACGCCGTCGATTGTCAGCGTGAGCGGCACATCGCCGATTGGGAGCTCGACGAGCTGCGAGAGCCGGAGCGTGATATGATCTGCGCCCCGATCGATGATCTCTGGCTCCATCGCCGCGCCGGTTTCGGCCACGAGCGTGAAGCTGCTGGCGCGGTCGAGATTCTCGCCGGTGACCGTCATCTCGGCGGGAAGATCGCCGACGTAGAGCGCAGCGGGCGCGATGCCCGTCGCTTTGGTGACGAGTGCGACGCTTGCGACGGAGACGGCGCTGGACTTGGGCGGCGCTGGCGTCGCTCTGGCGGAGGCGATCGTGATCGGCTGTGACCGCCTGGTGAGCAAGATCCCGCCGAGGATCATGGCGATGGCGATGCCCACCGCGACGATGCTCCAGACCGCCGGCAGCCGTGGTGTAGCTGTCAAGGCAGTTTGGCTGACGGATTGTGGCTGGCTGATGGGCTGCGGCTGGCTGATGGGTTCGCTGGCTGGCTGGCGCGGGGCGTGGAGCGCCGCGATGGCGGCGGCGGCGGCATCGGCGGCCATGGCTCTGGTCTCCGACGCATCGTCGGCGGGCTGCGACGCTGGCGGCACGTAGTCTACGGCGCGCGCGGTCTCGGCGATCGGCCGCGCCGCCCAGAGATCCTCGATATCTGGCTGGAGCTGGCGGACAAGCGCGAGCTCGCGGCGCAGATCGGCGGCGCTGGCCGGGCGGTCATCGATATTGAGCGCCAGCGCGCACATCAGCAGGTCGCTGACCGGCGGGGCCACGAGCTGGTTGAGCGAGTGGATCGATTCGAGCGGGTCAGGCTGGCGGCGAAGCACGCTCGTCGCGCGCGAGAGCGCATCGATCGGGCGGACGCCGGTGAGCAGATGGTGGAGCGTGGCGGCGAGCGCGTACAGATCGCTGCGGGCGTCCGTCCCGCTGTTGTGGATCTGTTCGAGCGGGGCATAATGCGGCGTGTAGCCAAAGATGCTGCCGGTGGAGGATGCCTGCGAGTAGACCTCCGGCTGGCCTTTGGCGAGACCGAAGTCCAGCAGAACGATCTGATTATCGCTGGCGACTTTGAGGTTCTGCGGCTTGATATCGCGGTGGAGCACCTGTGGGTGCTGCCGGTGGAGATACTCGAGCGCGCGCAGCATCTGGTCGGCCCATTCGAGCACCTGTTGCGGCGCGAACGGGCCGGTGCGGGTCTGGAGCATCGTCCCGAGATCCTCGCCGGCGATGTACTCCATCACGAGAAACTGGCCATCGGGGCCGGTGAAATGGTCGATCACCTTTGGCAGCGAGGCATGGCGCAGGTTGGCGAGCAGCCGGGCCTCGCGCTCGAACGCGCGGCTGAACTGGTCGCCCGAGACGAGGGTATGTTTGAGCGCGACGGTGCTGCCGAGGCGGAGGTCGGTGGCTTCGTAGACCGCGCCCATACCGCCTTGCCCGATCAGGCGGATCACATGATAGCGCTGCTGGATAACGGTATTGGCGGGCAAAAGCATCACGAAGTCTCCGATAGCGCTGTGGGCTGCGATCACCGATGCTTGATTATAGAGCGATGATCTTACCATATTGATTCCGCGTGGTGCTATCGCTTCGGTCATTGTATCGTGTCTCGGGTATGTCTGCGCGCATTGCGTCGGGGGGCGTTGTTTGCTATAATCGCATGAGATACGGGGAGGTCGCATAGTGGCCTAGTGCGCGGCACTGGAAATGCCGTATGGCGGCAACGTCATCGTGGGTTCAAATCCCACCCTCCCCGCCAGATTTCCCCGCAATGCTGAGTATCTTACTCCACCGAACGCCTTCCCCGGCAAGAAAGATACGCCCGCGCCAAAGCCTGCGATCGTTTTCTTGATCGCTGCTGTGCGCGCTACCAGATGCGCCGCGATTGGTAATCCAATCGCGGCGCGTCTGCGTGTGCTCCGGCGGTCAGCCCGAAGCGACGAACTGTGGCTGCCACAGCGGGCGTGACAGCCGGCTATGGAGTGATCGTCAGCTCGGTGTGCATGCCTGCGTCGTAGTGGCTGGGGAGGTTGCAGAACAGGAGATAGCGGCCGGGCGTCAGCTTGAGCTTGAGATCGACCGTCTTGCCCGGCTCGATATCGCCCTGCTCGCCCGAGCTGGTGAGCTTCTCTTCGTCGATGCGTCCCTCGGCGTTTCTGGGGAGTTGGTCGGCGGGCAGATCGGTCCGGACCACCACCATCTCATGCTGCTTGGCCCCCGTCGATGCATTTGTGATCGTGAAGGTGACATCGCCGGCGCTCGCAGTGGTTCGGTCGAGCTTGATCGCGGTGTCCATGAGATTTGCGCTGATCGGCCCACTGGCACCTGCACCGCCCGCGCCGCAGGCTGACAGGAGGATCGCGCCGCCAAGAATCGCGCCGAGGTAGCTGCTGCATCGCTGAACGAGACTCGTCATTGAGGTTGTCCTTTCAAGGCTGAGATGATCGATGGAGACATGCATAGTTGCGACAGAGCAAATGGCGAGCGCGCCGCGGGTCAGCGCGGCGCGCTCGCTATCGTGATGGCCACACCCAGCGCGCTCCGACATGAGTATGCGCTCAGCGCTGATGCGTGTCAATGCGCAAAAACCGGTTTCGTGTAGGCGCTACATCAACATCAGCTCGGTCTGCGGGGTGGAGAGCCAAACGACGCCATCGTCGGTGACCAGCACATCTTCCTCCAGCCCGACGTAGCCGGCCGAGGTCTGGAGGCCGAGCTCCAGTGTGTAGACATTGCCGGCCTCGACGTAGCGCAGCGGGGTCTCACCATACCGCTCCCAGCGTGGCCCGAGCAGCGGCCCGCCATCGTGGCATGCCCGGCCGAGGCCGTGGCCGAGCGCGTGGCGGTACTCCTCGTAGCCGTTGTCCACCACCACCTCGCGGGCGATGGCGTCGATGGTATAACCCTGGACGCCTGGGCGCAGCGCTGCGGCCGCCGCCACGATCGCCTGGCGCACGGTGGCGAAAGCGCGCTGGACCTCGGGCGGCGGCGCGGTCTCGCCATCGCGCAGCACGTACCACATGCGCTGCATATCCGAGCAGTAGCCCTCTTGCCGCACGCCGAGGTCGATGTGTACCAGGTGTCCCTTCGCCACGAACAGGTCGTCGCGCGGGCCGCTGTGGCCAGGCTCGCTCTCCGGCCCGGTGTTGACGATTGGGCAGCCATCCCAGCTCCAGGCGCTCGGCAGCCCGCGCCGGCTGAACTCGCCGTGGATGAACGCGCCGATCTCGGCCTCCGAGCGCCCGACGACGATCTGCGGTGCGATCAGATCGATGATCTCGTGGGTGGTGGCCACGGCAGCACGGATGCGCTCGACCTCACCCGGCGTCTTGCGGGCGCGCAGCCGGGTGAGCAGCGGGGCGGCGCTGATGAGCCGCGCGGCGTGCGGCGTCTCGGCCAGTATACTGTTGAGCAGCAGCCACATCCCGTGGGTCAGTCCGTCCATCGTCGGGTCGTCCACGCTATAGTTGACGCCGATCGACTGTGGCGCGAGGCGATCCAGCGCGGCGATCAGCGGGGCGCTGATGCCCTCGTCGTAGCCGACGATCTCATTGAACAGCCCGGTGGCGCGGATGCCGCCGACATCGTAGCGGCCGACGATCGCGATGCGCTCGCCGCCCCGGCCGAAGAGAAACGCCGAGTCCCAGGTCACGTCCGCGCCGATCACGAGCTCGATGCCTGGGTCGGGACGGACGGCGGTCTCGCGGACGAAGGTTAGCCAACAGTCGATCGCGGTCTCGGTGAGCAGGGCCTGCGCCTGTGCGGCTTTTTCCTGGGCGAGCATAGTGCTTTCCTTCAGCAACGGATGGTAAAATCTATAGTAGCACACGCGCCGTCGCACTCTTTTTTTGGCCTGTGGCAGCGCGGTAGTCACCTGATTTTGCTGCTGCGCAGCGAAGCTGCGCAGCAGCAGCATGAAAAAGTGCTTCCACGGCGGGAAGCGCCTCAGAAAAGAAGCGCGCCGCGCACAGTGGGGGTTTGGGCATGTATAAGGATCTTGCGATGCACAAGCTACTGGTGCTCTTGGTATCCGCCGCGCTCTTGGGTGCCTGCGGCGCTGACGGAGCCTCCTCACGGGCCGAGGCCACTCCGCCGGTCGGCCTTTCGGTGCCGGCTGGTTTCGGCATCGCGCGCTACGCCGACGGTTTGCGCAGCCCGACCGCGCTCGCCATTGGGCCAGGCGGCGCGCTGTACGCAACGCAGCTTAACGGCGGCGAGAACGATGGCAAGGGCCAGGTGGTGGTGGTCGATGCCGCCGGCGCGACGCCGCGGGTGCTGCTGGACGGGCTGACGAAGCCGACTGGTCTGGTGTGGCGCGGCGACGAGCTCTTCATCGCCGCCGGCCGCGATGTGCTGCGCACCAGACTCGGCGCCGATGGGCGGTTCGAAGCGCCGATGTCTGCGGTGCGCGATCTGCCGTTCAACACCCGCTCCGAAGGCCAGATCGACCTGCTGCCAGACGGTCGGCTGCTGTTCGAATCTTCGGGGCTCGTTGGCGATGCGGCTTCTGGCCGGCTGCTGACGCTCATTCCTGGCGAGCCGCCGGTCACGCTGGCCACCGGGCTGAAGGGCGCATACGCCCACGCTGTGGATCCTGCCACAGGCCAGATCTACACCAGCGAGATCGGCGACGACCCGGTGGACGGCGCGCCGCCGCCCGAGGAGATCAATGCGGTGGTGGCCGGCGGCGACTACGGCTGGCCGCGCTGCTATGGCGACCGGATCCCGGTGGCGGCGCGCGGGGCGACGGCGGCGAGCTGCGCCGAGACGAAGCCGCCGCTCGTCACATTCGCGCCGCACGCCACGCCCACCGGTCTGGAGTTCTACGCCGGCGATGACTTCCCGCCGGCCTATCGCGGGCTGTACGTGGCGCTCTGGCAGGGCGCGAGCGTGCAGCGGGTGACCATCGGCGGCGAGGCGACGCCGTTCGTCAGCGGTCTCAAGCAGCCGATCGATGTGCTGCGCGACCCGCAAGGTGGCCTGCTGGTGCTCGATTTCGCATCCGGGGCGATCTACCGCATCACGGCGGCGCGTTAGCGTCTGTTCATACTCGGTCATCCTCTGGCAAGAAAGCCGCAAGGAGGACGTCGCTTCTTCGCGTTAGGCTTGGAGTGTGTCCAAACGAGCGTATGAAGGAGCGAGGTATGCGACAAGGAATGTTTGCGCGGGGGGCAGCGGCGGTGCTGGTGCTGGTGGGTTTGGCGCTTGGGGTGAACGGCGGCGAGGCGCGCGCCGCGTCGGGTCCGGCCGGGGCAGTGTACGCGCTCACGAATGCGGCGAGCGGCAACGCCGTCACGATCTTCGAGCGTGCCCAAGATGGGACGCTCACGCTATCCGGTAGCATCGCGACGGGCGGGCTCGGCACCGGTGCTGACCTTGGCTCACAGGGGGCGCTTGCGTTTGGCAAGAATGGCAAGCTGCTGTTCGCGGTGAATGCCGGCAGCGATGAGATATCGGTCTTCAAAGTGGGGAGGAATGATCTGACGCTGGTCGATCGGGTTGCATCTGGCGGCGATCAGCCGATCAGCCTTTCCGCCTACGACGATACGCTCTACGTGCTCAACGCCGGCGGGAGCGGCAACATCACCGGCTTTCGCATCCGCGACAGCAAGCTTGTGCCGCTGCCGAACACCACCCGCCCGCTGAGCGGCGCGGCGACCGGCCCGGCGCAGGTGCAGTTCAATGCCGACGGCGATCTGCTGGCGGTGACCGAGAAGAACACCAACATCATCGATCTGTACCGCATCGACGATGGCACGATCGTCGGCCCGTTCTCACAGCCTTCGGTTGGCACCACGCCCTTTGGCTTCGTCTTCGATGATGCCAACCGCCTGATCGTCTCCGAGGCGTTTGGTGGGGCTGCTGGTGCCGGGGCGGTCTCGTCCTACAGCGTCGCCGATGATGGTGCGATCGCGCCGGTGACCGGCTCGCTGGCTAACCAGCAGGGTGCGCCGTGCTGGGTGGCGCTGAGCAAGGGTGGCCGGTACGCATTTGTGGCCAACACCGGCAGCGGCACGGTGAGCGCCTACCTGGTGGGTAAAGCGGGGCGGCTGACGCTGCTCAGCGCTGCGGCGGGCGTGACCGGCGATGGCACGCGCCCGGCCGATCTCGATGTGAGCAGGAATGGCCGGTTTCTGTATGTGCGTAATGGTGTTGGGACAATTTCGGTATTCAGGGTGCAGTCCAACGGCGCGCTGACGAGCATGGGGGCGACCGCAGGGCTGCCGAACGGCGCGGCGGGCATCGCGGTGCGGTAGGCCGGGGGGGAGGCGATCGGGCGGAGGGGATCGGGCGGAGGCAAAGGCATTTGGGGCGGCGGGGCGGCTCGCGAGCCTTCGTTACGCCCCCATCTCGCGGGCGTCGAGCTCGGCCTCATAGCGAGAGGCGCGGTGGTTCTGGAGCCTGAGCCGCCGCCCGAGCGAGATGGCGATGCTCTGCATCAGCAGCATCCCGAGCTCGGCGTCCTCCGCTGCCAGCGTGGCGAGATGATCTTTGGAGAGCGCGAGCACGATCGTACCCTCGTGACCAGCGCGCAGATCGGCGCTGCGGACGGTATTATCGAGCAGCGAGAGCTCGCCGGCGATCTGACCAGCCTGGATAAGCGCGAGGCTGACGGCGGGCGAACGAGGAGTTGCCCGCACAGAGACCTCGACGGTGCCGTTCATCACGACGTACATTTCGTCGCCGATGGTATTGGTGGCAGCGATGATCTCACCTGGCTCGAAGGCGTGGTGGTGGAGCAGCGATGCGAGGCGGAGCCGCTGGGCCGAACTGAGGCGGCGGCCGACCTCCGAGGTGGTCAGGAAGCTGGCGATCTCCTGAACCTGGGCCAGATCTGGCTCATCGCCGCTACGGCCGCCTGACGCGAGCGGCAGCCCGAGAAACTGCGTGATGTGATGGAGCGTCGATGCCGGCTGCTCGAACTGCGGCCAGTGACCGGCGTTTGGGATGATCCGCAGATCGATCTCTGGCCACTCGGCGGCCACGCAGCCGGCGTCGCGCAGCGGCACAATATTATCCTCGGCCCCCCAAATCACCAGCGCCGGCGGCTCGACGGCGCGCATCTGCCCGCGCAGGTCGCCGCGGCGCATGGCGGTGAAGCAGGCGGCGCGGATGCGGCCCTGCCCGCGGCGGCGCGCATCCTGGCGGATCTGTGCGTAGTCCTCGTCGGTCACGTGGGCGCGCTCGGCGAAGCTCGACGGCTTGAGCAGGAAGTCGGTGTAGTCCAGCGGGGTTTTGGCCAGCAGCGCGATGACCAACTCAAGGAAGCGGTAGCGCTCGGCGAAGACGTGCGGGGCGAGCAGCAGATTGACCCGCGTCGAGAGCCGGCCGGAGATCGCGGGGTTGAGCAGCACGAGGCGCTCGACGAGCATTGGGTAGCGCAGCGCCAGCGTGGTGGCGATCTGCCCGCCCATCGAGTGGCCGAGGACGAGCACCGCTCGGTCGCTGACCTGCTCGATGAAGTGCGCCACCAGATCGGTGTAAAACGCGATGGTGGGGGTGGCGGCGGGGGCCGGCGACTCGCCGAAGCCGGGGAGGTCGATGGCGATGCAGCGGTAGCGGCGGCTGAGCGCTGGGAGCAACGGCTTCCATGTGAAGCTTGAGCTGGACCAGCCGTGGATCAATATCGCGACGGGCGCGCTCGCCGGGCCGCTCTCGTTGGCGGCGATCAGCTGCCCATCGATAAGATAGTGAGTCATACGATTCCTCTGCGTAGCGACCGGGACACTGGCTTCTCTCTATTGTGCGTATCTTGGGCAGGTTTCGCTACGGCCTGACCTTACGATGTGATTGCAAGGTATGATCTCGGGGGCTGCGCTCCCTAACCCCCGCTGTGCGCAGCACGCTTCTGTTAGGGAACGAATGGCTTTCATGGATGGCGCGGAGCGCGTCAGAACAACACGCGTGATGTGGGATGCGCCCCCAGCCTCGCGCTGTGCGTTGTGCGCATGTCCATCTCACCTAGCGTTGCTATGCGGTGGCACGTTGCGCCGCGCGGCGAGGTATGCTATAATCGCCCGAGGTGCGAGCAGGGTTCACCCCTGTTTTTGTTTGTCGCAGCCGGGTATGGAGGTTGACACCGCCGGGTTATCAATCTGGCGTCGGGTTCGCGCCGCACCTCCCGCTTCTCGGGTGCCTGCACACAGAGAGTTATATGTCACAGCAGATTATGAACGCCGTCGAGCAGGAGTATCTCAAGACCAGCGTGCCGGACTTTCGCCCAGGCGATACGGTGCGGGTTGGGGTGCGCGTAGTCGAGGGCAGCCGCGAGCGCGTCCAGGATTTCGAGGGCGTGGTCATCCGCAAGCGTTCGGGCGGCATCAATGCCAACTTCACCGTGCGCCGCATGGCATCGCACGGCGTCGGTGTGGAGCGCACGTTCCTGACGCACGCCCCGCGCGTGGACTCGATCACGATCACGCGTCGCGGCAAGGTTCGCCGCGCCCGCCTGTTCTACCTCCGCGGCCTGACGGGCAAAGCCGCGCGCATCAAAGAGCGCCGCGCCTAGCTCGCCCACGCCGAATGTCCGCTCGATGCCCCGCCGTGCAGCACGCACGGCGGGGCATTGTGTTAGGATAGCGCATCGGTGGCGAGGATCGAGAGAGGCTCAGAATGAATCGGCTGATGCGCTGGTGCTTCGAGCGGCTGTACCGCGAGTTCGCCTGGAGCTACGATCTGGTGGCGGCGGCGGTCTCGCTCGGGCGCTGGAACGCCTGGGCCGCCGCAGCGCTGGCCTACGCCGCCCCGCCGACGCTGGAGCTCGGCTGCGGCCCCGGCCATCTTCAGCGCCGCCTGCTTGGCACAGGCGGCGCGGTGGGCGCGGTGGGTGTGGATCGCTCGCGGCAGATGCTGCGCCGCGCCAGACGCAACGCCCCCGGCGCGCTGCTGGTGTGCGCCGACGCCCGCGCGCTGCCGTTCGCGGGGCCGCACTTCGCAAGCGTGCTCGCGACGTTTCCCGCCGAGTATATCGCGGATGCGGCGACGGCGGCTGAGATCCGGCGGGTGCTGCTGCCCGGCGGCGCTGCGGCGGTGGTGGTGTGGGCCGAGATGGGCAGGGCGCGCGCGGCCGACGGCGCTGGGCCGACGGTCCACCGGCGGGTGCTGGCGCATCTGGCGGGCGCTGGCCTGGCGGCAGCCTACCGGCCGACCGAGGTGGCCGGGGCGACCGTGCATATGATCGTTGCGGAGCGCGCCTATGCCGCCGACGCTGGCTGAGGAGCAGAAACTACTGGCTGTCGGGTGCCGCCACATCGCCGGGGTGGACGAGGCCGGGCGCGGCTGCTGGGCCGGCCCGGTGACGGCGGCGGCGGTGGTGCTCGGGGGGCGCGCGCTGGCGGCGCCGCGGCTGCTGGACGGCGTGGACGACTCGAAGAAGCTCTCGGCGGCGCAGCGCGCGCGCGCGTTTGAGTTGGTGGTGGCGCTGGCAGACGACTGGGCGGTCTGCTCGGTCGGGCCGGCGTTCATCGACGCATTCGGCATCGTGCCGGCGACGCAGATGGCGATGGAGGGTGCGCTGCTGCGGCTGCGGCGGCCGCCAGATGGGCTGCTGATCGACGCGGTGCGGCTCGGCGGATGGCGGGCGCCGCAGCGCTCGATGCATTTTGGCGACGCGATCTCGCTGTCGATCGCTGCGGCCTCGGTGGTGGCGAAGCAGATGCGCGATAGACGAATGCTGGAGCTCGATAGCGCCTTTCCCGGCTATCGATTTGGGGTCCATAAAGGCTACGGCACGGCTGCGCACGCCGATGCGCTGGAGCACTATGGTGTGACCGCACAGCACAGACGCACATTCGCACCCGTGCTGGCGCGGCTGCGGCGGCAGGAGCAGGAGGAGAGATGCGATGGCGAATGACCTGATGCGCGCGATCGAGGCGCTCAAGACAGCTGGGCTGCGGCCGAGCGAGGCGCTGGCCGGGCGGGTGATCCGGCACGGCGATGCGGCGATAGCGCCGCTGCTGGAGCTGGCGAGCGACACAGCAGTACTTCGCGATCCTGCGCCGCAGCGCTACGCGCCGATCCACGCGCTGCGGCTGCTGGGCGAGATCGCCACCGTCGAGCTGATCGCGCCGCTGCTGCTGCACTACCGCGCGGCGATGGGCGATAACCAGGTCGCCATCGACTGGCAGCGCGAGGTGTGGTACACCGTGGCTCGGCCGGGGGCGGCGGCGCTGCCGCTGCTTGAGGCGTTTTTTGACGATGCTGCCAACCCGATCGACGGCCGTCTCGGCGCGCTGATCGGGGTCTCCTACGCCCCGGCCGCCAGCCCGGAGGTCCGCGGTGCGGCGGCGGCGTGGCTGCGCGAGCGGTTGGCGGCGAGCGACGACCGGCTAATCACCGGCCACTTATGCGCCGCGCTGGCCAATATGGCGGCCTCCGAGGCCTACGGCGATGTGATGGCGCGCTTCCGGGCGGGCGAGGTGGACACCGAGGTGATCAACGCCGGCACCGCCCGGCAGTTTCTGCTCGGCTCGGCTAAAGAGCGGCTGGCATTCGCGCTGCTGCCGCTGTGGGAGCGCTACGAACAGCACGGGCCATTTCCGGATGAGGCGCTCGATATGGAGCTGTACGATGAGGAGTAGACCGAATCATCGGCGTGGCCGGGCGGGCTGTCCACAGATAGGCACAGATGCCGGGCGGGCTGTCCACAGATAGGCACAGATAGGCCATACAGCCGGGCGGGACTCCGCTCATCTGCGCGAATGGACGCGAATGCCGGGCGACAGCCGCGTGCGGCGCGCGGGTGGGGGGCGACGGTGCCGCCCCCTGTGGCAAACCTATGGTATACTGCCGCAACCCCGAACCGATGGCGAAACAGACCGCGATCTGGCAGGTAGCAGGCCGACGTGATGATTTTGTCATCCAAATTAGTGTCATTTTGACAAAAGCTATGGTATAGTTAGTGTTGTCACAACACTATACCGAAGGAGACAGCATGGCCACCTTGTCCAAGTCGAGCGGGCGCTTCGACACCGCATCGCTCGCGCTCATCCCGCTGGCGATCGCCATCAACATCGTGATCGGCACGCTGGTGACGGGCACCCCGCTGTATCTCGACAGCATCGGCACGGTTCTGGTGGGGGCGCTACTCGGGCCGTGGTACGCGCTGCTGACCGGCGTGCTGGCCAACCTGATCTGGACCTACGTGTTCGGCAACCAGTACGCTGCGGCCTTCTCCTACGTCTCCGCCGCGATCGGTATGATCGCCGGGTTTGCGGCGCAGGCCGGCGCATTTCAGCGGAGCTCGCCGCGGTCGCTGTCGGCGGCGATCGGCGCGATCTTTGTCTTCGCGCTGGCGACGATGGTGATCATGTTTCTCAACACCAAAGATGGTGCGCTGCCAGTGCTCGGCGATATCATCGGTGCGAACCTGATTATTCTGGTGGCGGCGGCGGTGGTCGGTGGGCTGCTCGGCTACTTCGTGCTCAAAAACGCCGGGTACGCTGGGCTGGCAGGGCTGCTGACCGGCGTGGTGGCGGCGCTGCTCTCCGCGCCGATGTCCGCCATTCAGTTTGGCGGCGTGACTGGCGGCGGCACCGATCTGCTGGTGGCGGCGTTCCGCGCATCGGGCGCCAACGTCATGACCTCGGTGCTGGCGCAGGGCAGCGTCTCCGACCCGTTCGATAAGATGACGTCGTTTATGCTGGTCTGGCTGATCGTGCAGTCGCTACCCAAGAGCCTGCTGCTGCGCTTCCCTGTGACGCGCAAGTTCGCCGATCTGTAGATGCAGTCGCTCTATCAGCCGGGCGACAGCCCACTCCACCGGCTCCACCCGCTGACCAAGCTGGCGCTGGCGATCCTAGCGATCGTCAGCGCCGCGGTTGTGCCGCTGCCGATCGGCGGGATCGCCGCGATGTCGGGGCTGGTCGCGCTGCTCTGTCTGGCGCTGGCGGCGGGCTGCGGCGTCGGCTTGCCGGCGCTGCGCAACAGCGTGGCGGTCACGCTGCCGATCGCCATCTCGCTGTTCATCATCCAGGGGCTGATCGCCCCGTTGAGCCGAACTATGCCGCTGCTGAACATCGCTGGGTTCACGCTGTGGGCCGACGGGCTGCTGTTCGCGCTGCCGATCGCGCTGCGGTTCTACGCCACGGCGGTCTGGCTGATGCTGCTGGTGATCACCACCCACCCCGGCGACCTGGTGGCCGGTCTGGCGCAGATCGGGCTGCCGCGCAGCATCGGGCTGATCATCGTCTCGGCGCTCCAGATTATCCCGGAGATGGGTGGCCGCGCCGCAGCCATCCTTGAGGCGCAGCGCTCGCGCGGGCTGGCGACCGAGGGCGCGATCAACCGCACCCGCGCGCTGCTGCCGCTGGTGGCGCCGCTGCTGATCGGCGCGCTGGCCGAGAGCCAGGAGCGGGCGATGTCGCTCGGGCTGCGCACCTTTCTGCTGCCAGGCCCCAAGACCGCGCTGCGCACCCTCGATGACAGCGCGGTGCAGCGGGCGCTGCGTTGGCTGTGCATCTTGCTGGCCATCGCCGCCATTGTCTGGAGCGTGCTGACGTGACATCAACCCCAGCCGACGGGCGTCCCATGGCCGATGCGATCGTGGTCGCTGGCCTGACCTTCCGCTACCTCGGCACCAAACGTCCGGCGCTGCGCGACCTCTCGCTGACCATTCCGCCCGGCCAGATCTGTGCCGTGCTCGGGCGCGCCGGCGCTGGTAAGACCACACTCTGCTCGCTGCTGGCCGGGTTTCTGCCGACGTTCTACGACGGTGAGCTGAGCGGCGGCGTCACGGTGGACGGCCAGGACGCGGTGGCGCTCGGCCCTGAGCATCTGGTGCGCCACGTCGCTATCGTGCCGAGCAATGTGCTGAGCCAGATCTCCGGCGCGCGCTTCTCGGTCTTCGAGGAGGTGGCCTTCAGCCTGGAGAACATGGGGCTGGAGCGCGATACGATCGTCGAGCGGGCTGAGTGGGCGCTCGACGCGCTGGGGATCGCCCATCTGCGCGACCGCTCGCCCTACGCGCTCTCCGGCGGGCAGCAGCAGCGCATGGTGATCGCCGCGGCGCTGGCGCTCAGGCCGCCGGTGCTGCTACTCGATGAGCCGACCGCCTCGCTCGACCCGCCGGGCGCCGCCGATCTCGCCGATCTGCTGCGGCAGCTGGCATCAGGCGGCACGACGGTGGTAGTGGCCGAGCACGCCGTCGAGTGGACGGCGGCGCTGGCGCAGCGCGTGCTGCTGCTGGACGATGGCGCGCTGGTGGCCGATGGGACGCCGCAGACGGTGCTTGGCGACGGCGGCGCGCTGGCGCATGGGGTGGCGCTCCCGCAGGCGGCGCAGATCGCGCGGCGGCTCGCCGCTGCCGGGCGCTGGCCGGCGAGCGCAGCGCCCCCGGTGACGATCGCCGAGCTGCTGGCCGGGCTGCGCGCTGTGCCTGAAGCGGCGCAGGACGC
>JAYUUK010000015.1:0-6500 GCA_043754595.1 Roseiflexaceae bacterium
AGAAATGCCACTGAAAGCGGGTAATCCGCTATTTAGTGCCATCGCACCCGGTGTTCGCGCCGGGTGAGCATTGAAACAGCTTTGGCGCATACCTCGCAGCACCACCGGATAAGATCGCACCCGGTGTTCGCGCCGGGTGAGCATTGAAACACGTTTTACACTTTACCCCCTGGCAACAGAATACATGATCGCACCCGGTGTTCGCGCCGAGTGAGCATTGAAACGTGGACGACGAGGTGTTTATCCGCCAACTCGCCACGATCGCACCCGGTGTTCGCGCCGGGTGAGCATTGAAACCCCTACAACGAAACAGACGCCGAGGCGGTCGCGATCATCGCCCGCACCGACCCGCACGAGCAGGAGAGCGTCAGGCTGCTGCCGGAGCTAGAGGCGCTCGTCAATTGACGATCGACTCACCCTCTGCTATCTGCGCGTATCTGGGGACAAGCTGCCGGGAGCGTGGAGCGCGCTGCGGCCACGGCGCGCCCGCCACAGGCTGCCGCCCACGCAGGCGATGAACACCAGCCCTGCCATCCAGAGCGCTGCGCTGCCGACGACATCCGGCCGCGTGGCGATGCCGTTGTAGGCCCAAATGATCGCCAGCCCATAGGCCGCGCTGCGCCAGCCGCCGATGATAACCCCGAGCGCCGCGCCAACCGCCAGGACGCCGATCGCCCACGGTGCCGCAGCGCCGAGGTCGTTCCAGCCGAGATTGTAGAGCGCCACTGATATATTGACGATCGTGGCCACCGAGATCCAGCCCATGTAGATATCGAACGGTGTATGCACCAGCCAGCGCCGCGCCCAGGTGGCCGGTGTGGCATCGCGCACTGCAAAGATCGCGATGAGGCTCGCCAGCAGCGTCAGCATCACCGGGACCGTCAGCAGCACCTGATTATAGTGCCACAGCACGATCCAGGCGGCGTTGGCGGCGCAGCCGACCAGCACCCACGGCGCGATGCGGCGCAGCTCGTCGCTGTCGCGCTGCGCCGGGAGCAGCTGATAGATCGCATAGGCGATCAGACCGAGATAGATCACGCTCCAAATCGAAAAGACGTAGCCTGGCGGCGTGACCAGCACCGGGAAGCGAGCCGAGAGCGCCTGCGTCGTCTGACCATTGAGCGGGAGGGTCGTCGCCAGCACATTGACGGCGATGGAGCCGACGATACTCAGGAAGATCACGATCTGCCGCATGGTGTTACTCCAGTTGGTATACTATAGCCCGAAGAACTGCCGAACCGGTGCATGCTCGCTGCCGCTATCTGCGCCTATAGCAATCCTATCAGCGTAGGAAAGGGGGATGCGGACACCCAGCGGGTACCCGGCCCTCAAACCTCCGCTCTACGCTTCGCGCGTGGACAACAAATATAGGATGGCTATGAGTGTGTCGACGAGATGCGAGATCGTGTGACGTAAGAAGTGTACCATAGCTTATAGGGATGCGCTCCATGACCGATACGCTGATTGGACGATCGCTGCTCCGTCCCGACGCCTATGGCAAGGTCACCGGCGCGGCGCGCTACCCCGCCGACCTCGTCGAGCCGGGTATGCTGCATCTCGCCGCCGCCTACGCCCACCGGCCCCACGCCCGCATTCTGGCCATCGATACCGCCGCAGCGCTGGCGGCCCCCGGCACGGTGGCCGTGCTCACCGCGGCCGATGTGCCGCACAATGCGTTCGGACTGATCAGCGCCGACCAGCCGCTGCTGTGTGGCGAGACGGTGCGCTTCGCCGGGGACCGGGTGGCGCTGGTTGTGGCCGAGACCCGCGAGCAGGCCCGCGCCGCCGCCGCGCTCATAGCGGTGAGCTACGAGGACCTCCCAGCCGTCACCGACGCCGAGGCAGCGCTGCTGCCCGGCTCGCCGCTGGTCCACCCGGCCCACGGCAGCAACATCGTCTGCCACTGCCCGATCCGCAAGGGCGACGCCGCGCGCGCGCTGGCGCAGGCCGATGTGGTGCTGACCGGCGAGTACGTGACTTCGTGGCAGGAGCACGCCTTCTTGCAGCCAGAGGCCGGCGTCGCCTGGGTCGAGGATGACGGGCGGCTGATCGTCGAGACCGCCGGGCAGTGGCTCCACGAGGACCGCAGACAGATCGCGAGCCTGCTGGGCCTGCCGGAGGAGCGGGTGGTGGTGCGCTACGCCGCGATCGGCGGGGCATTCGGCGGGCGCGAGGATCTCACGGTGCAGCCGCTGCTGGCGCTGGCGGCCTTCAGACTCGGGCGCAAGGTTGCGATGGTCTGGAGCCGCGAGGAGAGCATGACCGCCCACCACAAGCGCCACCCGATGACGGTGCGCTGCCGCTGGGGGGCCATGCGCGACGGCCGGATCGTGGCGGTGCAGGCCGAGGTGATCGCCGACGGCGGCGCGTACGCGAGCACGAGCCAGGAGGTCATCAAGTGCGCCGCGCTGTTCGCCAGCGGCTGCTACGAGGTGCCAAATATCAGCGTCGATGGCTACGCGCTCTACACCAACAATATTCCGTCAGGCGCGTTCCGAGGCTTCGGCGCGCCGCAGGCCCAGTTCGCCAGCGAGTGTATGGTGACCCGGCTGGCCCACGAGCTTGGCATGGACCCGCTTGAGATGCGGCGGATCAACCTCTACCGCGATGGCAGCGTCGAGCCGACCCAGGACGTGCTGCCGCCTGGCGTGACGGTGCGCGAGTGCCTCGATGCGGTGGTGGCGGCGATGCCGCAGCGGCTAGCCGGGCAGAACCAGGGAACTGACCGGATAGAACGAGGGAACCAGCCGGAGCGAACCAACGAACCAACGAACCAGCCGGAGCGAACTAACGAACCAACGAACCAGCCGGAGCACAGCGACCCGACGCACGGCGACCCAGCCTGGCCATGGCAGCGGGGGGTGGGCATCGCCTGCGGCATCAAAAACCTGGGCTACTCGTTCGGCTACCCGGAGAAGGCCAGCGCCAGCGTCGAGCTGTACGGCCAGGCGGCGATCGATCGCGCCGTCGTGCGGGTCGGGGCGGCCGAGGTCGGGCAGGGCACGAGCCTGATCATGCGGCAGATCGCCGCCGAGACGCTCGGCGTCAGCTTCGAGCAGGTGACTATGGTGATGGACGATAGCGCCGAGGCCCCGAGCGCCGGGAGCGCGTCGGCGTCGCGGCTAACGATCATGGCCGGCCGGGCGGTGAAGGACACCTGCGAGGCGGCATTAGCCGAGTGGGCGCGCGAGGAGCGGCCTGCGCGCGCTAGCTTCACCTACCGCGCCCCGGCGACCACCGAGCTGGACCACGCCACCACTGCGGGGCGGCCAAACTACGCCTACGGCTACGCGGCGCAGGGCGTCGAGCTAGAGGTCAACGAGCTGACCGGCGAGGTGCGGCTACTGCGGATCGTCAGCGCCCACGACGTGGGGCGGGCGATCAATATGCAGCAAGTCGAGGGGCAGATCGTCGGCGGGGTGGTGCAGGCGCTGGGCTACGCGCTGATGGAGGAGTTCAAGATGCGCGACGGACAGATGCTCACGCCTGGCTTCTCCACCTACCAGCTGCCGACCGCGCTAGATGTGCCGGAGATCGTGCCGCTGGTGCTGGAGCTCGGCGACGCCATTGGGCCGTACGGGGCGCGCGGCATGGCGGAGCTGCCGCTGGTGCCGCTGACCCCGGCGATCGCCGCAGCCATCCACGACGCGGTGGGGGTATGGGTCAGCCGCCAGCCGATCACCGCCGAGCGGGTGCTCGACGCGCTCGTCTCCGGTCACTTCGTCCACAGATAGACGCAGATGCCGGGCGGGACGCAGACAGGATTGACAGGAGCGACAGGATTGCCGGGCAGCTCATCCGCTCATCTGCGCGAATACCGGGCAATTCACCCCATCATCGCTTCATCTCTTCGTCGCTTCACTTTCTTGCTGTGGTAGAATCACGCCATCACCGATGTGGAGGTTGCGATGCGATCACCGTTCCCCGGCATGGATCCCTACCTCGAAGATCCTGGCGGCTGGCCGAATATCCACCACCGCCTGATCTCGAGTATCAGCGACCAGCTCATGCCAAAAATTGCGCCGCGTTATAGCGTGTCGATCGAGGAGCGGGTGTACATGGTGGATCAGGATGACCTCGATCACCGGATCAGCCCTGACCTCGCGGTTCGTACCCGGCGACTCGCCGAGCCCGCCGCACCGTACGATACAATCACCAGACCGGTGATCCTCGCGCCAGCCCCGTCCTTTCGCCTGGCAGATCGCTATATTGACGTGGTAGATCGCAAGACCCGCACGGTCGTGACGACGATCGAGGTGCTTTCGCCGATCAACAAGCGGCGCGGCAGCGAGGGTTTCCGGGCTTTCACCGAAAAGCGGCAGCAGGTTATGGACTCTGAGACGCACTGGGTCGAGATCGATCTGCTCCGCGCCGGTGAGCGCCCGGCGCGGGTGATGGCGATGGGCGATTACTATGGGCTGCTCCATCGCGGCGATGGCGATGGCTCGCTCGAGGTCTGGCCGATCCAGCTGCGCGAGCGGCTGCCCACGATCGCGATCCCATTGCGCGCCCCCGATTCCGATGTGGCGCTCGATCTTCAGCGCGTTTGCGCCGATGTGTATGCGCGCGGCATGCTGGCGTATGATCTGGATTACCGTGAACCGCCACCCGCGCCGGGTCTCTCTGCAGCTGATGCCGCCTGGTCCGAGCAGCAGATCGCCGCCTGGCGCGCAGCCGAGGCGTCCATCGCGTGACAGACCGGGCCGCTCGTCCATAGATAGTCCGTAGGGGCGCAGCGTGCTGCGCCCGAAGATGCCGGGCGGGACGCAGACAGGAGCGACAGGAGCGACAGAATTGCCAAACAGCCGAGCGCCGCACGCGCCGTCCACATTCTAGCCGCAGGCTTCAGCCCGCCGGAGAAAAATGGACGCAGAGCCGAGCGCACGCCTGATGAGAAGGGGTTGTTATGTCAACTTTACTCCTGCGCCACGCCGACCTGCTGATCACCATGGACGACGCCCGCACCACGATTCCCGATGGCGCGCTATTCGCCCGCGACGGCGTCATCGAGCAGGTCGGGCCAACGGATGCGCTGCCGCACAGCGCAGACGAGGTTATCGAGCTGCGCGGCCGGGCGCTGCTCCCCGGCCTGGTCAACTGCCACCATCACCTGTATCAGACGCTGACCCGCGCCGTGCCGGCCGCGCAGGACGCGCCGCTGTTCGGGTGGCTCCAGACACTCTACCCGATCTGGGCCGAGCTGACGCCCGAGGCCGCCTATGTCTCGGCCAAGATCGGCATGAGCGAGCTGCTGCTCTCCGGCTGCACCACCGTGGCCGACCACCTCTACCTCTTCCCAAACGGCACCCGGCTGGACGATACGATCCAGGCGGCGCAGGAGCTCGGGGTCCGCTTCCACCCGACGCGCGGCAGCATGAGCCTGGGCGAGAGCGATGGCGGCCTCCCGCCCGATAGGGTCGTCGAGCGCGAGGACGCGATCCTGCGCGACACCCGCCGCCTGATCGAGACCTACCACGACCCGAAGCGCCACAGCATGCTGCGGATCGGCGTCGCGCCGTGCTCGCCGTTCTCGGTCACCCCCGATCTGATGCGCGAGTCGGCAACCCTGGCGCGCAGCTACGGCGTGCGGCTGCACACCCACCTGGCCGAGACCGCCGACGAGGAGCAGTTCTGCCTTGAGCGCTTCGGGCGGCGGCCGATCGAGTATGCCGAAGACCTCGGCTGGGTCGGCGAGGACGTCTGGTTCGCCCATGCGGTCCACTGTGCCGATGACGAGGCGGCGCGGATGGGGGCCTGCGGCTGCGGCGTTGCCCACTGCCCGACATCGAACATGCGCCTGGCATCGGGCATCGCGCCGCTGGCGAGTTACGCCCGGCACGGCGTCAAGGTCGGGCTGGGCGTAGATGGCTCGGCGTCAAACGACTCGTCGCATATGCTGGCCGAGGCGCGGATGGCCATGCTGCTGCAGCGGGTGCAGGGCGACGCGACGGCGATGACGGTCTACGGCGCGCTTGAGCTAGCGACGCGCGGCGGGGCGGCGGTGCTCGGCCGCGACGACATCGGGCAGCTGGCGCAGGGGTTCGCCTGCGACGCCGTCGCCTTCGACCTCGGCGCGCTTGGCTACGCCGGCGGCGCGGTCCACGACCCGCTGGGGGCGCTGCTGCTGTGCGCGCCGCAGCAGGTGGACCTGGCGGTGGTCAACGGC
This sequence comes from Roseiflexaceae bacterium, assembly GCA_043754595.1. GTDB lineage: Bacteria > Chloroflexota > Chloroflexia > Chloroflexales > Roseiflexaceae > JAYUUK01. Next base: position 6,167 of record JAYUUK010000015.1, read on the forward strand.
AGAGTGCGGGCGCGCGCCGGGCAGATCGTCGATCTTGAGCTTGCGCCGCTGGTGGCGCGGCACAACGAGCTGGCGCGCGCGATGGTGGCGCGGGCGCATCGATAGCCTATTGGCGGATAGCAGGGACTGCGCTATCGATACCGTCTGGCTGCGGCTCAAGCTGGTCATGTCGGTGGTGCAACGGGCGCGGGTCGTAGTGGTCACCGGTTGGCATTGATACTCTGTAAGGCTTCGGCAACGCTTGGATAGCTACGAATCTGGCGCAGATCCAGCCCGAGCCCGATAATGCTCTGTGCAATCTCGGGGCGTACGCCGGCGAGCCGCACCTGCGCCC
>JAYUUK010000016.1:0-19671 GCA_043754595.1 Roseiflexaceae bacterium
ATGGCGCGGCGCGCGGCGATAATGTAGGGCGAAGCAAGCGCTCGCCATGCCATCCCGCCCTCGGATCGATCGCGGCGCGCGCTTCGCCCGTACGGGGCAATGGCGGGCGGGCGATGGTAAAGCGATCGGTGGTGCGGGTGATGCCGACATTTTCGGCGGCAATCATGGCGCGGCGATAATGTAGGGCGAAGCAAGCGCTCGCCATGCCATCCCGCCCTCGGATCGATCGCGGCGCGCGCTTCGCCCGTACGGGGCGATGGCGCGGTGATAATGGCGCGGCGATGGCGCGGCGATGATGGGGCGGATGGGTGGGCCAGGGCCGCGGCAGATCGGCCAGATCGAGCGCGCCAAGGATCGAAGGGGGACCGTGGCGCGGCTGTGGGGCTACCTGTGGCGGCAGCGGCGGACGCTGGTGCTCACGGCGATCTGCGTCGTCGCTTCGAGCGCGCTGGGGGTCTATGCGCCGTACCTGCTGAGCCGCGCCATCGACGGCTATGTGCTCAGCGGCGACCTGCCTGGGCTGTGGCGCAGATCGCCGCGCTGCTGCTTGGGGTCTACGCGCTGATGGCGCTGTTGCTCTGGCTGCAGAGCTATCTGATGGCCGACGCGGCGCAGGCCACGGTGCGTGAGCTGCGCGATGATCTGTTCGGCAGATTGCAGACGCTGCCGTTGCGCTTCTTCGACAGGCGACAGCACGGCGAGCTGATGAGCCGGCTGACAAACGATATTGAGAATATCAACTAGGTGCTGGCCGACGGCGTGGTGCAGATTATCTCCGGCGCGATCGGGATGGTGGGGTTGCGGCGGTGATGCTGTGGGTCAATACGCCGCTGGCGATCATCTGCCTGGTGACCGTCACCGCGCTGACGCTGTTCATCAACGTCTGGGTCGCGCCGCGCACCAGGAGCGGGTTTCGTGCGCAGCAGGCGGCGCTCGGGCGCTCAACGGGCTGGTCGAGGAGACGATCGGCGGGCAGCGGGTGGTGAAGGCATACGGCCGCGAGCGCGAGACGGTGGCGCGCTTCGAGGCTGACAACGGCGCGCTGCGGCGGGCGGCGATCCGGGCGCAGATCGTGGCCGGCGTGGTCGGGCCGCTGATAAACTTCATCAACAACCTCAGCCTGGCGGTGGTGGCCGGCGTCGGCGGGTGGATGGCGCTCCAGGGCATGGCGACGGTCGGGACGATCGCCGGGTTCATCGGCTACACCCGGCAGTTCGGCCGGCCGGTGGGCGATCTGGCCAATCTCTATAACGCGCTCCAGTCTGCCATCGCCGGGGTCGAGCGGGTGTTCGCAGTGATGGACGAGCCGGAGGAGGCCGATGCGCTGGAGGTGGTGCAGACGCCAAAGCTGCGCGGCGATGTGGTGTTCGACGATGTGAGCTTTGGCTACGCGCCCGAGACGCCAGTGCTGCGCCATATCGATCTGCGCGCCGCGCCGGGACAGCTCGTCGCGCTGGTGGGGCCGACGGGCGCGGGCAAGACGACGATCGTCAATCTGCTGACGCGCTTCTACGAGATCGACAGCGGCGCGATCGGCATCGGTGGGGTGGACATCCGCCAGATGGGGCGCGAGTCGCTGCGGCGGCAGCTGGGCATCGTGCTCCAGGACACGTTTCTGTTCGCCGGGACGGTGCGCGAGAATATTCGCTATGGCATGCTGGACGCCACAGACGACGAGGTGCTCGCGGCGGCCAGACTCGCCAACGTCGATGGGTTTGTGGCGCGGCTGCCCGATGGCTACGATACGCTGCTGAGCGAACGCGGCGGCAACCTGAGCCAGGGGCAGCGGCAGATGCTGGCGATCGCGCGGGCGGTGCTGGCCGACCCCGCGATCCTGATTTTGGACGAGGCGATCAGCAGCGTGGACACCCGCACCGAGCTGCTGATCCAGGAGGCGATGCTGCGGCTGATGGCCGGGCGAACGATTTTTGTGATCGCACACCGGCTCAGCACTATCCGTAGCGCCGATCAGATCCTGGTTATCGACGGCGGGGAGGCGGTCGAGCGCGGCACCCACGCCGAGTTGCTGGCGCGCGGCGGCTTCTACACGCGGCTGTACACCGGTCAGTTCGAGGCGGCGACGGCCAGTTGAGGATTGACGTTTGACGATAGACAATTGACAATTGACAATTGAGAGCTCGGCGGGGTTTGGGGCGCAGTCCCTATACGCATCAAGCGTATCCGAAGTAACCGGTTTTTTCGCGCTGTCGCACCCATTTCTTGGCCTGCGGCAGCGCGGTTATCACCTCTTTTGCTGCTGCGCAGCGGAGCTGCCGGGTACCCTCTGGGTGCAGCAGCATGAAAAAGCGCTTCCATGGCGCGGAGGGCCCGCGCGCAGCGCTTCAGAACAACACGCGTGATGCGCATGGGGGTTTGGGGGCCGGGTACCCTCTGGGTGTCCCCGAGATCATCCCTTTCTCCTCTTGTAGGATTGCTACAGCACACGCAGTGTCAGCATCAAAAATTATTTGGAGGTTAGAAATTGTTTGAATGTAGAAGCGTGATAATATAGGGGAGGGGGCGCAGCCCGAAGAACCTTTTCTGCTTCACGAGGGACGCCATACATTGCACGGAGGGCGTTATGCCAAGCAATCGAACCATGGTCATCGCCGGCGGGGCGGGGTATCTCGGGCGGGCGCTGAGCGCGGCGCTAGCGGCGCGCGGCGACCGGGTTATCATTCTGGCGCGCGGGTCTGGCACGTCGGTGCCAGGGGCCGAGGTAGTACAGTGGGACGGCGCGAGCGTGGGTGCATGGGCCACCAGCGTGGACGGTGCCGACGCGGTGATCAACCTGGCGGGGCGCAGCGTCAATTGTCGCTACACCGCCGCCAACCGCGAGGCGATCTATCGGTCGCGGCTGCGGCCGACGGCGGCGATCGGCGCGGCGATCCGGCGGGCTGCGCGGCCGCCTGCGGTGTGGCTCAACGCCAGCTCGGCGACGATCTACCGCGACGCGCGGGATCGCGAGATGGACGAGTTGACCGGCGAGATCGGCAGCGGCTTCTCCGTCGATGTCTGCAAGCGCTGGGAGGCGGCGCTCGATGCCGCGCAGACGCCGCAGACGCGCAAGGTGGCGCTGCGCTCAGCGATGGTATTTGGGCCGGGCAAGAGCGGCGTGCTCGAGCCGTTTGTCAACATCGCGCGGCTGGGCCTTGGCGGGCCGATGGCCGGCGGTGGGCAGTACGTCAGCTGGATCCACCTGGAGGACTTCATCGGCGCGACGCTGTGGCTGCTGGATCGCGGCGATCTCAGCGGGCCGGTGAACCTGACGGCCCCCAACCCGCTGCCGAACCGCTAGTTCCTGGCCGCATTGCGCCACGCGCTCGGCGTGCCGCTTGGGCTGCCGAGCGCGCGCTGGATGCTGGAGCTTGGGGCAATGGCGCTCGGCACCGAGACCGAGTTGCTGCTCAAGAGCCGCAGGGTGGTGCCGACGCGGCTGCTGGCGAGCGGGTTTCGCTTCGCCCACCCGACGTGGCGCGAAGCGGCGCGGGCGCTGGTCTAGACCCGCCGCATTCCAGTTAGCTGGCAGCCAGCCGCTCGCGCACCGCAGCGATGATCGTCTCGCTGGCCGGAAAGCCGCCGTGCTCGTACATCGAGTGGACGAGCTTACCGTCGACGGCCACGTCGAACGCGCCGTCCTGCCACGGCACGATCTCGATGCTGGCGAGATCGTAGGTGAAGGCGTACATCAGCGCCTTGGTCAGCTCGAGGGTCGGGCCCTCGTAGCCGCACGAGGCGCAGTAGACGATACGGACTTTGACGGGTATTGCCATATCTTATGATTGCCGATTGCCGATTGCCGATTGTCGATGAGCAGCTGTCGTTCTATTTGCCAATAATCTCGCGCACGCTTTTGATCACCTCGGCGTCAGACTGATCGCGGGTTTTGGCGCGGTGCTCGCCGAAGAACTGACCCATACGGTTGCGCGCCGCCTCCGGCATCTCGGCCGGCGACGTGCCTGGGGCTACACCAGCCATCGCGGGCTCGGTGGCGAACAGCTCGCCCATGGCCTGCTGCATCAGGCCGGTCATCACCGCAGGGCGCTCGATGAAGTGGCCGAGCTCGTTGAACTCGCCGTCGAAGAAGACGAAGACCGGGATCGAGCGGTACTTGCCCTCTTTCAAGTACTGGTCGATCAGGTCGAGGTTTTGGTCGCGCAGGAACAGCCGCATATCGAGCTTGCCGCTCTCCTCGGCGAGCCTGGCGAGCACCGGCACGTTGGCGATCGCGTCGCCGCACCAGTCCTCGGTGATCACCAGCGCGTGGATCGGCGCTGGCAGCGCGGCGAAGAAGGCCACGTCGTCATCGCTCAGCGTGACCGACCGCTCGTTCTCCTCCGCCCGATCCAGGTTGCGGGTCATCTGCGCCTTATACTCGGACCAGGTCATGCCCTGGGCGAACCGCTCGGGTGTCACGCTCATGTTGAACTCCTTCTGTGTTGATTTCCGCTGACAGTACATACTATAACAAACCTACGAGAAATGTAAACGCGCGAAGCGTAGCGCGGGGGTTTGGGGCGTGCACTGCGCGCAGTCGAAGGGGCGCAGCCCCCGAGATCTCCCCCTTCCCTACTGCGTTGTACACGCGCGCAGAGCGGGGGTTTGGGGGCCGGGTACCCTCTGGGTGTCCCCGAGATCTCCCCCTTCCCTACTCCAGTAGGATTGCTCTAGCGCATTTCTTGGCCCATAGCTTGACAGGCGCCAGGCGCGATGCTATCATTGCATCATACAATTATTCGCACAACTACTATTTCGTATGACACAACCATTTAACGAAGAAGCGGAGCTCTGCGCCGAGCTGCTGCTCCAGATCACACCGCGTATGATGCGCAGCATGGGCATGGCGCTGCGGCGGCAGGCGAGCGGCGACGGCGAGCAGCTGAACATTGGGCAGCTGCGCATGCTGGACATGCTGCAGCACCGCACCTGGGCGCTCAACGAGCTGGCGAGCAAGCACAGCGTCACGCCGTCGACGATGTCGCGCGCGGTGGACGTGCTCGTGCGGCGCGGCTGGGTCTCGCGCGAGACGGACGTCCACGATCGGCGGCAGCTGGTGCTGGCGCTGACGCAGGCCGGCCGCGCCGCGCACGATGCGGTGGTGGCCGAGGCGCGGGCGAACCTGGCGGCCAGGCTGCTGACGATGGCCTCCGATGACCGTGCGCAGCTGCTCAATGGGCTGCGGGCGCTGCAAAACCTGCTGGACGCCGACCCGCGCCCTGAGTGCCCTGAGGCCGTGCGGCCGGACGCCGCATCTACGGAACACACGCTATGAAACCACTACAACGGGCGCTCGGGGCGCTTCGCCCCTACTGGCTCACCGCGCTCGGGGCCGCCATCAGCCTGGCGCTGGTGACCGCCGCCAACCTCTATACCCCGCAGATTTTGCGGGTGATCATCGACGGGGGGATCACCGCCAAGAATAGCGGCGTGGTCACCGCGTGGGCGCTCGGGCTGGTGGCGCTGGCTATCGTTCGCGGGCTGTTCAGCTTCGGGCAGGGGTACTGGAGCGAGAAGGCCTCGCAATTCATGGCCTACGACCTGCGCAACACGCTGTTCGCCAAGATCCAGAGCCTGAGCTTCTCCTACCACGACCGGGCGCAGACCGGGCAGCTGATGACCCGCATCACCTCCGACGTTGAGCAGGTGCGCGGCTTCATCTCGGGCGGTCTGCTGCAGATGGTCAGCGCTGCGGCGATGCTGGTCGGCAGCATCGTGGCGCTACTGTCGCTTAACTGGCAGCTGACGCTGGTGACGCTGGTGACGATGCCGCTGATGGGCGGGATCGTGGTCTACTTCATGCAGCAGGTGCGCCCGCTGTTCGAGCAGATACAATCTAAGATCGGCGCGCTCAACACCGTGCTCCAGGAGAACCTGGCAGGGGTGCGGGTGGTGCAGGCCTTCGCCCGCGAGCCGTACGAGGCGCAACGCTACACCGGGCTGAACGACGAGCTGCTGGAAGTCAACGTCATGGCCGTCAAGCGCATGGCCTCCAGCTTCCCGATGCTGTTTCTGATCTCTAACATCGGCACGCTGCTGGTGGTCTGGATCGGCGGCTACCAGGTGATCGGCGGCGGCCTCTCGGTCGGCGAGCTGGTGGCGTTTATCACCTACCTGGCGCTGCTGATCCAGCCGCTGCTGATGATCGGCATGATCGCCGCCCAGATCACCCGCGCCTCGGTCAGCGCCGGGCGCATCTACCAGATTCTTGATGTGCAGAACGAGGTGGCGGACAAGCCGGGCGCGCTGCCGCTGCCGGATGTGCAGGGGGCGGTGCGCTTCGACAACGTTAGCTTCGGCTATGGCGTACACGAGGAGGCGGCCCCGGCCAAGGCGGCCCCGGCGGGTCGAGCGGGCGGCGGTCGGCCGGGCGGTGGCGGCGAGTCGCCGCTGATTCTCAACGGCGTCTCGTTCACAGTTGTGCCGGGGCAGACGGTGGCGATCATGGGCGAGACCGGCAGCGGCAAGAGCACGATCATCAATCTCATCCCGCGCTTCTACGATGTGACCAGCGGCAGCATAACGATCGACGGTCACGACGTGCGCGATGTGACGGTTGCTAGCCTGCGCGACCAGATCGGCATCGTGCTGCAGGACGCGACGCTGTTCAGCGGGACGATCCGCTCCAACATCGCCTACGGCCGGCCTGGCGCCAGCGACGATGAGGTGTTCGCGGCAGCCCGCGCCGCACAGGCAGACGGCTATATACGCGCCTTCCCGGACGGTTATGACACCGAGATCGGCGAGCGCGGCGTGACGCTCTCCGGCGGTCAGAAGCAGCGGATCGCGATCGCTCGGGCCATCCTGCGTGACCCGCGCATCCTGATCCTAGACGATAGCACCAGCGCGGTGGACGCCGAGACCGAGTACCAGATCCAGCAGGCGCTCGATGTGCTGATGCGGGGTCGCACCAGCTTTGTGATCGCGCAGCGGATCAGCACCGTGCGCTCGGCCGACCTGATCCTACTGCTGGACAAGGGCCGGGTGGCGGGCCAGGGTACCCACGAGGAGCTGCTGGCGAACTCGGCGCTGTACGGCGAGATCATCGACTCGCAGTTCGGCGGGGACCGGGAGGCGGCGGAGACGCTGGTGGCGGCGTAGCCACGGATATGGGACAGCCGAGAGGATCGAATCTGCGCGAAGCGCAACGCGGGGTGTGGGGGCCGGGTACCCTCTGGGTGTCCCCGAGATCATCCCTTTTCTCCTCTCGTAGGAGCGCTCTATGAGCCGCAGGCTTCAGCCTGCCGGATCGAATAAAGAAAGAATCCTCGTATGTGGCGTGGAATACAGGGCATGGCGGAGCTGCCCGAGGAGCGGGCCAGCGAGCGCGGCGTCGTGGCGCGGCGGCTGGTCGAGTACCTCAGACCGTTCTGGAAGCAGCTCTCATCGGTGCTGGTGTTCGTGGTGCTCGCCGCCGCGTCGCAGGCGCTCGGGCCGCTGCTGATTGGCAGGGCGATCGACGACGCCATCGGGCGGCGCGATGGCAATGAGCTCAACAGCCTGATGATCGGACTCGGGGTGGTCTATATCGTCGGCGCCCTCGCGACGCGGCAGCAGTTCATGCTGATGGGCGAGGTCGGGCAGCGGACGCTGGCGCGGCTGCGCACCGAGATCTTTCTGACGATCCAGCGGCTGTCGCTGCGCTTCTTCGACAGGCAGCCCGCCGGCGACTTGATGTCGCGCCTGGTCAACGACACCGACGTGCTCAACCAGCTGCTGGGACAGGGCCTGATCCAGGTGCTCGGCAGCGTCTTCGGGCTGATCGGCGTCGTCGGCGCGATGCTCTGGCTGGACTGGCGGCTGGCGCTGGCGTCGTTCATCGTCATCCCGATCATGCTCTGGGCCACCAGCTATTTCTCCAGCCGCGCCCGCACTGCCTTCCGCCAGACCCGCGCCGCGATCGGCGATGTGTCAAGCGAGATCCAGGAGGAGATCGCCGGCGTCAAGGTGGCGCAGGCCTTCAGCCGCACCGATCTCAACAACCAGCGCTTCGCCGAGCGCAACGCCACCAACCGCGACGCCAACGTCCGTGCCACGGCGATCACAGCGGCATTCAACCCATTGATCGAGGTGCTCGCGACGGTTGCTACCGCGATCGTGGCCGGCTACGGCGGCTGGCTGGTGCTCCAGAACGCCGCGTCGGTCGGCACGGTCGTCGCCTTCGTGACGTACGTGCAGCAGTTTTTCCGCCCGGTGCAGGCGCTCTCCAGCTTCTACGCCACGGCGCAGGCCGGGCTGGCCGCCGCCGAGCGGGTGTTCTCGCTGGTGGACACCAAGCCGGATCTGACCGACGCGCCAGACGCGATCGTGATGCCCCCGATCGTTGGCACCGTCGAGCTCGACCACGTCAGCTTCGCCTATGGCGAGCGCCAGGCGGCCACGGGCGGCGAGCGGGCGGCGGCCAATGTGCTGCGCGATGTGACGCTGCGCGCCGAGCCAGGCCAGACTATCGCGATCGTCGGGCCGACCGGGGCCGGCAAGACGACGCTGGTGAACCTGATCGGGCGCTTCTACGATGTCTCTGACGGCGCGGTGCGGGTCGACGGCCACGATGTGCGCAGCGTGACCCGCGCCAGCCTGCGGACGCAGATGGGCGTGGTGCTGCAGGACAGCTTTCTGTTCTCCGGCACGATCGCCGACAATATCCGCTACGGCAAGCTGGACGCCAGCGAGGAGGAGCTGTTCGCAGCGGCGCAGGCGGCCAACGCCCACGAGTTTATCTCGCGGCTGCCTGACGGCTACCAGACCAGGCTGGGCGAGCGGGGCGGCGGGCTGAGCCAGGGGCAGCGCCAGCTAATCGGGATCGCGCGCGCCATCCTGGCCGACCCGCGCATCCTGATCTTGGACGAGGCGACCAGCAGCGTGGACACCCGCACCGAGCAGCTGATCCAGAGCGCGCTCAAGCGGCTGCTCTCCGGGCGCACGGCGTTCGTCATCGCCCACCGGCTCTCCACCATCCGCGAGGCGGACCAAGTGCTGGTGCTCCAGGCCGGGCAGATCATCGAGCGCGGCACCCACGACGAGCTGCTGGTGCGCGATGGGCTGTACGCCGATCTCTACCGGCGGCAGTTCCGCGATATGGCCACGCCGGTGACGACAGCGTAGAACCACAGCCGCACTCGCCACAGATAGGGAAATCCTACGTGCGTTGGAGACGCGCGAAGCGCAGCGCGGGGGTTTGGGGGCCGGGTACCCTCTGGGTGTCCCCAAGGTCTCTCTCTTCTCTACACTGATAGGATTGCTATAGTCGGAGCTTGAGGGTTTGCCATGGGAGTTCGGCGAGCATTGCGCACGATCGACCTGGCGCGAGCGGCGGGCGTGAGCGTGCAGCAGGTGCGCAACTTCGAGGCGCGCGGGCTGCTCCCGCCGGTCGAGCGCAGCCAGAGCGGGTATCGGCGCTACGGCGAGCTGCACCTGGCGGCACTTGTGGCGTCCGTCGGGCTCCAGCGCGGGTATGGCGCACTCACGGCTCAGGCGGTGATGGTGTCGGTTCATCGCGGGCAGATCAGCGATGGACTGGCTGCGCTGGATGTGCGCCACGCCGATCTCGCCAGCGCGCGCTCGCAGCTCACGCAGATCGGGGCGGCGGTCGATCTGCTCGGCGCCCAGATCGCGGCGCCAGCGCAGCAGCCCGACGCGCGGATACGCGTTGGGGCGGCGGCGCAGCAGCTCGGCGTCACCGTGGCCAGCGTCCATTTCTGGGAAGCTGCTGGTCTGGTTCGCCCGGCGCGCGAGCCGGAGAGTCGCTATCGGATTTACGATGGCGGACAGCTGCGGCGGCTGCGAATCGTGGCGATGCTGCGCCAGGCGAACTACTCGATCGCCACGATCCGCGAGGTGCTCGATGAGCTTGAGGCGGGGCAGCCACAGCGGGCGGCCGAAGCTATCGCGCAGCGACGAGCGGTGTTGGACCGCACCAGCCGTGATTGCCTCACCGCCAGCGCCGCGCTCGATAACTACCTGCGCATGCTTGAACGCTAGGTGGCGTCCCGCTGCTCCCGATCGCGCCGAGCGAGCAGCGTAAGCCGCCGCGCACACCGAACAACATCGCCCCGATCTCCTGCACTGCGTCGCTCCGCCACAGATGCGGCAGCCCCGCCCCCGTAGATTGGGACCTCACTCGCCGAGGATGCCTGAGCGTTGCGGCAGCAACCTTGGGGTTCGAAGGGGCGCAGCCCATCGCCGGGGAGCCTGAGGGGCGGGGGGCCCTCGGCCGGGTGCCGGGCGGAGCGCCTGCACTGGATTGTCTCACAATGCATGGGTGCCGGGCGAAGCGCGCCACACGTAATGGCTGTAAGCATAGAACGTTGATGCGAGGGTCGTCGCTCCGCCACAGATGCGGCAGCCCCGCCCCGTAGATTGGGACCTCGCTCGCTGAGGATGCCTGAGCGTTGCGGCAGCAACCTTGGGGTTCGAAGGGGCGCAGCCCATCGCCGGGGAGCCTGAGGGGCGGGGGCCCCTCGGCCGGGTGCAGGGCGGAGCGCCTGCACTGGATTGTCTCACAATGCATGGGTGCCGGGCGAACGGGCGGAGCGCCAGCGCTGGCGTGTCCCACAATGAAACGAATGGGTGCAGAGCGAAGGGGCGGTGCGCGCCTGCGCTGTGCCGCCTCGGGCGAAGGCGCGAAGCGCCAGCGCAATCACGGAAACGTCTGCACGTACACCGGCTCGGTGCTGACCGTCAGGCGGATCACCCCATCGCCGTCGGCGTCCGAGCAGCCGCGCACCGCCGGCTCCGGCTGGCCGAGTTGCTCGGTGCAGACCGCGCGCGTCCCAGGCGGCACCGCCAGATCGTAGCTCACGCTGCCGCTGGTGCGCTGGATCCAGACCACCCACACCTCGCCCCCCGGCCTGGCGAAGCGCAGCGCGTGCGGTGTGTCCAGCCCGCTGAACGTCATCGTCGCCAGCGGCGGCCCAATGTACGTCGCCCCATTGAGCAGGGCGGCCGAGTTGCGCAGTCCGTAGTAGGCTGGCCTGGGCGTCACCTGGTCGCCGCGCTCCTGCAGCAGATGGCTGAACAGGAAGCCGGAACCGGGCTCGGCGAGGGTGTACCAGATGGCGCCGTACAGCCCGAGCGCGATCGACTCGGCATAGACCCGCGCGCCGTAGCCGGACTGGTAGGCGGCGGCGTTCGGCGGGCAGTAGCTCTCGAAGCAGGTCGCGCCCACCTCGGTGGCGAATACTGGCGTGTCAGCCGCCCCCTCCTCGGCCAGCACCCGCTGGAGATTCAGCCCCTTGCCGACGATCCGATCGACTGGCTCGTTGCCCATGCCATAGCCGTGATAGCTCAGCAGGTCGAACGCGTCAGCCCCGCCGCTGCGGATCATCCCGCGCACAAACCCCAGCGAGCGTGTGTCATCTGGCCAGAAGTGCGCCAGCACCCCGGCCGCAACCTTGACGTCCGGATTGCCGCGCTTGGCCCCGTCGTGAAAAAATCGCAGCGCGTAGCCGTAGTCGATCCCGCCGAAGTACGGCGGGTCTTTCGAACCCCAACAGCCGATCCCCGAGGTGTCGCCCACCTCCTGGCGCGAGAAGTCTGGCTCGTTCCAGAACTGGATCACCGCCACCCGCAGGTCGCCGCTGCGGTAGCGCTCGGCGACGCGCTGGGCAAACGCGGCCAGATCGGCGTAGTACTGCGACTGTGGCGGGCTGCACAGACGGCCGTTGCCATCCTGCGCCCAGAACGGCGTGCGCTGTACCGTAATCACCGCCTCCGCGCCGCTGGCGTGGGCGCGGCGGATGTTGGCCTCGACGGACGCCGCCGAGCTCCAGTCGAGCTCGCCGCCGCGCACCGGCTCGACTTTGTCCCATAGAATATCGCCGGTGAAGACCCAGCCGAGGTTGAGGTCGTCGGCGTAGTCGCTGACGATCGCCGTCGGCTCGCGGCTCACCACCACGCCAATCGACGGCCGCGGCGCCGCGCGCCCCGCCACTAGCGGCAGGAAGATCTGCGGCAGCAGGGGCGTCGGCCCAGCTGCGCCGCGCGCCGCCGGCACGGTCGTGAGGGCAAACAGGATGAGACAGAATGGCAGATATCGCAGTCGCTGCACGCTATACTCCTTGCTTGAGCTATCCGACCAATATTCTATACCAAATCGCGCTCGCGGTCAGGAGCTTATGCGCTGCCGCACGCTTTCTTGGCCTGCGGCAGCGCGGGAGCGGCTGTTGTTGCTGCTGCGCACAGCATACACATGTGCTTCCATGGCGCGCAGCTCCCGCGCGAAGCGCCTCAGACAAATGGACGTGAAACACGTGGGCGTGGGGCGCAGCCCCACATCCCTCCCTCGTCTGTATGCTATAATGACACCGAAACACGCACTCGAACGAATGATTGGGAACGTGCGCCGCGCGAAGATCCGCAACGCCGCACTGCCACAATACCATGCACCAGCCAGCCAACAGCGAACGGTCGGGAGCCATCACGCTCGAAGATCGGCATAAAGTCGAGCTCGCCTACCACGACTTGGTCGCTAGGCGGACGCGACGCGATTTCTATGCCTGGGGCGCGCTGGAGACCGCCGACCGCTTCGCAGTGCAGCGCATGGGCGATGTGCGCGGCCTAACGCTGCTGGAGATCGGCTGCGGCACCGGCGTCAACACCGTGGACTTCGCCGTGCGCGGCGCGCTCGTCCACCCGACAGATCTCTCCGGCGAGATGGTGCGGGTCACCGCCGAGCGCGCCGCCGCCGCTCGCCTCGCGGTCTTCCCGCAGCAGATGAGCGCCGAGTACCTGGCATTCGCCGACGCGAGCTTCGACGCAGTTTTTGGCCACTCGGTGCTGCACCATACCGACCTAACGATCGCGCGGCGCGAGGTCGCCCGCGTGCTCAAACCCGGTGGCCGGGCGGTATTCCTGGAGCCACTCGACCATAACCCGCTGCTCAATACCTTCCGGCGGCTTACGCCGCAGCGGCGCACCCCAACCGAGCGCCCGTTGAGCGTGGCGCAGCTCGCCCACTTCGCCGAGCCGTTCGCCTCGCTGACCGTTCACCCCTTCTATCTCGCCGCGCTCGCCGCCTGGGCCACGATCCCGCTCGGCAGCCGCGGCCTGTTCCGCTCGGCACAGGGTGCGCTCGAGGGGCTGGATGCGCGGCTGTTCGCCTCGGTGCCGCGCCTCGGCCGCTACGCATGGGTGGCCGTGATCGAGCTGACGCGATGATATCGCCGCTGGTCTCGGTGATCGTGCCGTGCCGCAATGAGCGGGCGACGATCGGCGGGCTGCTCGATGCGCTGGCGGTGCAGACCTATCCGCTCGATCGCTTCGAGGTATTGATCGCCGATGCGATGAGCGCCGACGGCACCCGCCAGGCGATCGCAGCGTGGGCCGCCGCCCACCCAAATCTGACGCTGCGGGTGCTCGACAACCCGGCGCAGATCATCCCGGCGGCGCTCAACCTGCTGCTGGCGGCGGCGCGCGGCGCGGTGATCGTCAGGATGGATGCCCACGCCGCGCCGGAGCGATCGTACATCGCGCGCTGCGTGGCGGCGCTCGACGCTGGCGTGGGCGATGTGGTCGGTGGGGTCTGGCGCGTGCTCCCCGGCGGCCCAGGGCCGCTGGCCGCCGCCATCGCCGCCGCCGCTGCCCACCCGCTGGCCGTCGGCGATGCGCGCTACCGCTACGCGCGGACCGCTGGGCCGGTGGATACGGTGCCATTTGGGGCGTTCTCGCGCGCGCTTGTCGAGCGGGTCGGGCCGTACGACGCGACGCTCGAGGCCAACGAGGACTACGAGCTCAACGCGCGGGTCAGGCTGGCTGGTGGCGTCGTCTGGCTGGACCCGGCGATCGAGTCGGTGTACTATGCTCGTAGCACGCTCGGCGCGCTGGCGCGGCAGTACGCCCGCTACGGCTGGTGGAAGTTTCGGATGCTGCGCCGCCACCCGCAGACACTGCGCTGGCGGCAGGCGGCGCCGCCTCTGCTCGTGCTCGGGCTGGCGCTGCTGGCCGCCGCTGCGCCGTTTCTGGGCAGCGCGCGGCGGGCGCTGCTGGCGGCGCTCGGGCTGTACGGTGGCGCGCTGCTGGGGACATCGGCGCTGGTTGCTGCGCGGCGCGGGCGGGCGTCGTTTGCGCCGCTGATGCCGCTGGCGGTGGCGACGATGCACCTGGCCTGGGGATGGGGGTTCGTCATGAGCGCGATCGCCAGTCTAGCGGAACGGACCGACTATGCGCCCGTTCGCGGCCATTCGTAGAGCGGTGGCGAACGTCACCGGCGTGCCGAAACTGCGGCTCGAGATCTCCGAGCGGCGCCTGCTGCTGCGCGTCGGCGATATCACGCTCGTGCTGGTCTCGCTACTGTTCGCGCTCCAGCTCTGGGCGCGCCTCGCCGATCGGCCGTTTGGCCTGGCGCTGGTGCTCGACCAGCTCTCCTGGGTGGCGCTGATCGGGTTGGGCTGGCCGATCTGGCTCGAGCTGACCGATATGTACGCCCTGCGCCGCGCCGCGCGCCTCGCCCCGACGCTGCGCCGCGTGGTAATCGGCGGGCTGCTGCTCGCGGCCGCCTACATCCTGCTGTTCTTCATCACCTCGCGCGCCGCAGTCACCAACGTCGTCCCAGAGGCGCTGCTGACGCTTAGCGCGCAGACTGAGCCGCTGCGCTTCGCCCCCGCCGTCGCCATCGCCGGCTCGACACTGCTGATATCGGCGTTTCGCGCCACCTACGTCATCGTCTTCTCCGGGCCGCACGCCCGCCGCCGCCTGCTTATCGTCGGCGCTGGCGGGGCCGGCAAGACGCTGCTGCGGGCCATTCAGAAGCAGCACAGCGTCTACTACAATATCGTCGGCTTCATCGACGACGACCCGGCCAAGCAGCAGCAGTCGATCGACGGGGTGGCGGTGATCGGCGGCCACGATCGGCTGATCGAGCTGGCCGGCAGCGAGCAGATCGATGAGATCGCTGTGGCGATCAGCACCGAGCTGCGTGGCGCGCTGTTCCAGGCGATCGTGGACTGCCACGAGCGCGGGGTCAGCATCATCCCCATGCCGCTGCTCTACGAGCAGATCGCCGGCCGAATCGCCGTCGACCATATCGGCAGCCAGTGGTACGCCGCGCTGCCATTTCAGTACCCGGCGGCCCGTACCGCGCTGGCCGCCATCAAACGCACGATCGACATCGCCGCCGCGCTGCTGCTGCTGGTGATCCTCGCGATGCTGCTGCCGGCGCTCGCGCTCTGTATCCGCCTCGACAGCATCGGGCCGATCTTCTACCGCCAGGAGCGGGTCGGGCGGCGCGGCGCGATCTTCACCTTAATCAAGCTGCGCACGATGGCCGCCGACGCCGAGCGCAATGGCGAGGCGCGCTGGGCCGAGCGCAACGACTCGCGGGTGACGCGCTTCGGGCGGCTGCTGCGCCAGACGCGGCTCGATGAGCTGCCGCAGGCGCTCAATGTGCTGCGTGGCGACATGAGCCTGGTTGGTCCGCGCCCCGAGCGGCCGCAGTTTGTGGCGCAGCTCGAACGGCAGATCCCGTACTATCGCTCGCGGCTGGCGGTTCGCCCCGGACTCACTGGCTGGGCGCAGGTCAACTTTGGCTATGGCAACAGCGTTGAAGACTCGGTCGTCAAGCTCCAGTATGATCTCTACTACCTCAAGCACCAGTCGCCGTGGTTCGACCTCGCCATCCTTCTGCGCACCGTCGGCGTGGTGCTGCGCATGAAGGGACAGTAGGCGCCGCCACGTGCAACCGCGAATGTTCGCGCACCAGCTGTTCATCGCCTTCGGCTGTCTGCTGCTCACGATCCTCGCTCTGGCCAGCGGCGCTACGCTCGCCACCCCGCGGATCGGCGTCGCGGTGGCCGACCCGGCGTCCGATCGCTACCTCGATGATCTGAGCGATGTCGAGCGCAGCGCCGCCGGGGCCTTCCGCTGGACCGGGCGCGACGCCGCCATCGATCTCGGTGGGATGCAGCGGGTCCCGACGCTGCTGACGCTGCGGATGGCTGCCCCGCGCCCCCCCGAGGCCCCGCCGGCCGATGCATCGTTGCGCGTCGGCGCGTGGCGCAGCCAAACCTTTCGCATCGCACAAGACGTGCGGCGCTACCGGCTGCTGCTCCCGGGCAGCGCCGGCCGGATCCAGCTCGTCGTCGTCCCGTTTCAGCCGGGCGGGCGCGATGGCCGGTCGCTCGGCGCGGCGATCGTCGGGCTCGCGGCCGCGCCCGCCGCGCTGACGCCCGCCTGGCTGGTCGCGCCGACGATCGTCGGCGGGGCACGGCTGCTCACGCTGCTGCTCGCGCCGCTGGTGGTGCTGCTGGCGCTGCACCATACTTTTGGCGCGCGCTGGCTACTGCTTGGCGCGGCGCTGGCGGCCGTCGCGGCGCTGGCCGGCGGGGTCGCGCTGTCGCGGCCGCTGGGGACCGCGCGCTGGCTGAGCGATGGCTGGCCGTTGCCAGTGGCGCTGCTGCTGGTGCTAGGTATCACGCTGATCGGCCGGCGCTGGGAGGGCCTTGGCAGCGGCGCTGTGCTGCGCCCGAGCGCAATCTGGCTGCCGGCGGTGCTGCTGCAGGGCGCGCTGCTGCTGCTGCTGGTGCCGCCGTGGCAGCACTACGATGAGCCGGCTCACTTCGAATACGCCCGCCTGATCGCCGACACCGGCCAGCGCCCGGCCTACGGCGAGCGCTCGATACCGCTGGAGCGCGAGATCATCGGCTCGATGTGGGCCAGCGGCTTCTTCGCTCGTGGGGTGCCGCCGCCGGCGCTGCTCAGCGACGGGCAGGCCCTGGCGATCAGCGGAGGTGGCACCGCCACCGGCCATCCGCCGCCGTACTACATGCTCGCCAGCCTGCCGCTGCGCCTGATGCGCTGGCTAGACATCGGCGGGCAGCTGCTGGTGGCGCGCTCGGTGTCGCTGGTCTGCCTAGCGCTCACCGCGCTCGCCGCCGCCGCCGTCGCCGCCGACCTCACCCGCCCCGGCCACCCACTGCGCTGGCTCGCGCCGCTGCTGATCGGCTGGTATACCAGCTTCACCGACCTGATGACGGCCTTCAATAACGATACCGCCGCCATCGCCTGTACCAGCCTGTTCTTCTGGGCCGCCACCCGTACGATCGTGGCCGGGCCGAGCCCGCGTCGCGTCGTGGCGCTGTGTCTGACCGCCGTTGCCGCCGCCGCCGTCAAGAATACCGGGGCGGTGGCGCTGCTGTTCGCCCCGCCCGCTCTGCTCGTCGCCCTCGCCGTGGCCCGCGGCTGGCGCTGGCTGCTGCCGGTGGGGGCCGTGGCGCTGCTGGCGCTGCTGCCGGCCGTGCTCGCCTGGGACGACGCCGACGCGTGGTACCGCTGGGCCTGGCCGGCCCAGGCCGCGCCCACGAGAGTCATCGATGCCGCCGCTCCGCTCGGCAGCGCCGCGCTGCGACTAGACATAACCCCCGGCGCGGCGCAGCAGCAGCTCTCAAACCCGCTGCTGCGCGCCAGGCTGGATGTGGCGCGCGGCAGGACGGTCACCGTCGGGGCGTACCTGTGGGCTAGCCGCCCGGTGCGCGCCAGGATCGGTGTGCTGCTCAACACCGACCGCTACGATACGCCGCAGACCGAGACGGTGCTGCTCGGCACTAGCCCGACGTTCTACGCCATGCGGCTCAAAGTGCCGCGCGAGGCGTCGCGGATGCAGCAGCTGATCGGCGCTGACGATGCCACGCTCGATGCGCCGGCGACGATCTTCGCCGACGGGGCGGTGGTGGCAGTCGGGGCGTTCGATACCGCGCAGACGCCGCAGTTCGCCGATAGCTCAGGGCTGTCTGGCGCGTGGGGTGGGCGGCCGTTCGCCAATCTGCTGCGCAACCCATCGGCCGAGGCCGCCGGCCTGCACTTTCGCTCGTGGGTGGAGGTGCCCCTTGGTCGCTACGCCCGTCGATCGCCGAGCGCCACGCTGCGCTCGATCGTCGATGTGGCGCGCACAGGGCAGCTGACGTTTGTCAACATCCCGCTGGATATGGTCGATAGCCTGTTCAGCCAGTTTGGCTGGGGCGGCAGCATGCTCGCTGGGGATGGCTGGCGCTGGGTGGCGCGGGCCACGGTGCTGCTGTCGCTGCTCGGCGCGCTGTGGTGGTGGGCGCGGCACTGGCGCAGCATCGAGCCGCGGCGGCGGGCGGCACTCCTGTTCCTCGGCGCGGCCGGGGCGGCGATCTGGGCCAACGCCATCCTGCGCGTCCACCCGATCATCGATACGTCGCTGGTATACAGCTCGACGCGCTACGCGTTCCCGGCGATCGTGCCGATGATCCTGGTGCTGGCGGGTGGTATGCTGGCGCTCTGGCCCGAGCGGCGGCGCGGCTACGGGCTGGCGCTGCTGCTCGGCGGCGCGCTGCTGCTGAACGCCGTCGCGCTCAGCCATCTGTGGCAGTTCTACGCCCTATGAGCGCCAGAGCGCCAGAGCGCAGCGCCAGCGACCTGCGGCGCAGAGCGGCGACGATCGCCACGCTGCTCTGCGCCATCGTCGCGCTGCTGCTGCTCGGCCTGCCGTCGCTGGTCTGGGCGGCGCAGCTCAGCCGCGCCGACGCGGCCATGCGCCAGGGCATGGCGTGGCCTTCGCCGCGCCGCAGCGATAGCCTGCCGATCGCCACCGACCCGGCGCAGCTCGCGCTGGCGTGGTCGGCGCTGGGCACGGCGATCGCGGCCAGGCCAGCGCACCCGTACGCCTACCGGCTGCGCGGGCAGGTCGCGCTTGCGAGCGGCGATGCTGCTGCGGCGGCGCGCTGGTTCGCGCTGGCGCTGGCGCTGGCGCCCCGCGATCGGCTGGTGGCCTGGGAGCTGGCGCTGGCCTACGAGCGCCTCGGCGACAGCGAGCGCACTGGGGCTGCGTGGCGCGCCGCCGGGCTGACCGAGCGCGACTTCGCGCTGCGCGCCGCCGAGGCGCTGGCCGCCGGGGACGAAGCGGCCGCGCGTCGTTGGGACGACCGCACGGCCAGCTACACCGCCTATCTTCGCGCCAACCGCTGAGCTACTCGACCATCTCGTCCGCCATGTAGCTCGCTAGGTCGCCGACCCGTGTGGCGTAGCCCCACTCGTTGTCGTACCAGGCAATGACCTTGAACAGATTGCCGCCGAGGCCCATCGTCAGCGCAGTATCCACCGTGGCGGACGCCGTCGAGCCGATGAAGTCAGTCGAGACTAGCGGCAGCTCGCTGATCTCAATGATCTCCTCCATGTCCTCCGAGGCCGCAGCGGCGCGAAACGCGTCGTTGATCTCCTCGACCGATGTGGTCATCTCAAGCTCGACGACGAAATCGATCAGCGAGACGGTCGCGGTCGGTACGCGCACGGCGAACCCGTCGAACTTGCCGACGAGCTCGGGGATGACGAGCGAGACCGCCTTGGCCGCGCCGGTGGTGGTCGGCACGATATTCTGGCCGGCAGCCCGCCCGCGCCGCAGATCGTGATGGACGTTATCCTGGAGGTTTTGATCCATCGTGTACGAGTGGATAGTGGTCATCAGCCCGCGCACGATGCCGAAGCGGTCGTTGAGGACTTTGGCCACCGGCGCGAGGCAGTTGGTGGTACACGAGGCGTTAGAGACGATGTGGTGGACCGCAGTGTCGTACCGGTCCTCGTTGACGCCGAGGCAGATCGTGAGATCCTCGTTGCTGGCCGGCGCGCTGATGATCACTTTCTTGGCGCCGGCGTGGAGGTGGGCGCGGGCGCGGTCGGCGTCGGTGAAGCGCCCCGTGGCCTCGATCACAATATCGATAC
>JAYUUK010000017.1:0-19653 GCA_043754595.1 Roseiflexaceae bacterium
GAGCGTCACCGGGCCGGCGTCGCCGCCGCTCTGGTTGCTGCCCCACCTGATCTCCGCGCCCAACTCTACGCCGTGGCCGACTGGCTGCTCAGTCAGCCACCCATGGATCTCGTCCGCCTGGAGTATGTCGACATGCCGGAGCTCGATCCTGCCTCGGTTCACCGACTCACCGAGGGTGCCTACGCGGCACTCCAGGTTCCGGTTATTGTGGCGCTCACACATGCCAGGGTCCGTGGCGAGATTGCCGAGGAGGACCTCGATCTGATCAGCGGCGGCCTGCTCGGTATGATCCAGAGCCTGTTCGCTGTCTCCGAGCAGGTGGCCGGGAAGAGCCGCCAGGCGATGGCGTATCGGCTGCTCGACCTGATGATCGACGGGCTGCGCCCACGCTGACGTCCACGACAGACACACTTTTTTGCCCGCACAACCAACCAATTGATTGGTTGGTTGTGCGGTCCACACCAGGAGCTCGTCATGCAACAGGCGATTGTCGTCGCGGGACTCACAACGTTGTACGCCGGCGGCCAGCGGGGCCGTCGACGAAATCTCACTCCAAGAAGGAGCAGACTGATGAACGAGATCAAGATGGGTCGGCCAGGGCGCTGGCGTTGGTATCACGCGGCAGCCTTCTACGCGGGCGTCCAGGGACTTTCCTTTGGGCTGGGCCTGCTGGCGAAACGCAGCCGTGGAGGCAGCAGCCCGAAGCTAGGCGAATCGATCGTGGGGAACGCGGCTAACGACGCCTTCTACAACCGGCTCGTGCAGCCAATCTTCGCCCCGCCCGACTGGGTCTTCGCCCCGGTCTGGACGCTCAACAACCTGCTCTGCCTGTGGGGGCTGCTGCGAGTGCTAAACATGTTGGCGGGGCGACCGGAGCGTGGGACGTTCCTCTGGCTGCAGGGAAGCGTGTGGCTATCGTTCGTGGCCTTCAATGGTCTCTACTTCGGGCTGCGCTCGCCGATCAATGGTGCCCTCAGTACCAACATTGGCTTCGCGGCGACGGTTGCCAGCATGTACGTGGCCCTGTTCCGCCTACGCGACGGGCGAGCGGCGCTTTCGCAGTCGACTATCCTGCCCTGGCTGGTGCTCGCCACCGCGACGGCGAACACGGTGGCGGCATGGAACCGCGACGAGTGTTACGAGGTCGGCCCATTTATTACCCCCCCGCCGGGCTGGTCCAAAGGGGCCTACGCATCCGGTGCCGTAACACCTACCATCTTGCTGATACCCTACTGCGGCGGGGCGGGTCGATCGGAATCGCCGCTCCAGAGGTGCGGTGCCGCGTGCGAGAGCGCACGTTCGCCCAGCGCTCGCCCGGCTGCTGCGGCCAGATCAGCTCATACCAATGGCCAGCGATTGTCAGAAGCGGTGGGGTGTGCTAGGATAGCCGCGCATATGAACCGATAAACTGAAGGAGTCTCTTGTGAGCATCCTGGTCGATAGCAATACGCGGCTGCTGGTGCAGGGCATCACCGGCCGCGAGGGCGAGTTCCACGCTCGGCAGATGCTGGCGTACGGCACAAACCTGGTGGCCGGCGTCACCCCTGGGCGCGGCGGGCAGATGGCGGTGGACGGCAAGGTGCCGGTGTTCAACACCGTGGCCGAGGCGGTGAAGGCCACCGGGGCCAACGTCTCGGTGATCTACGTCCCGGCGCCGTTCGCGCCAGACGCCATCCGCGAGAGCGCCGCCGCCGGCATCGCGCTCGTCGTCTGCATCACCGAGGGCATCCCGGCGATGGACATGGTCGCCACCTACGCCTTCGTGCAGGAGTGCGGCGCGCGGCTGATCGGGCCGAACTGCCCAGGGCTGCTGACGCCAGGACAGGCCAAAGTCGGTATCATCCCCGGCAATATCGCCACCCCTGGGCCGGTGGGCGTGGTCTCTAAAAGCGGCACCCTGACGTACGAGTCGGTCGACGCGCTGACCAGGATCGGCCTCGGCCAGACCACGATCGTCGGCATCGGCGGGGACCCGATCATCGGCACCAGCTTCGTCGATGTGCTCGAGCTGTTCCAAAATGACGCTGCCACCGAAGCGATCGTGCTGATCGGCGAGATCGGCGGGCGGGCCGAGATCGATGCGGCGGATTATATCAAAGCGCACGTCACCAAGCCGGTGGTCAGCTTCATCGCCGGGCAGACAGCGCCCCCCGGCAAACGCATGGGCCATGCCGGCGCGATCATCTCGGGCGGCGAGGGCACGGCGCAAGAGAAGATCGCCGCGCTCGAGGCGGTTGGCGTCAAGACCGCCAAGATGCCGACCGATATCGCGCAGCTGGTTAGGGACGTGCTGAAGTAGCGCTGCCCGCGCTGGAGGAGACGGCCGTGGAGATCGAGATCTTTGCCGACACCGCCTGCCCGTGGTGCTATATCGGCGAGGCCAGGCTCGACGCGGCCATCGCCCGCGATGAGACGCCCGATGTGACCATGATCTGGCGGCCGTTCCAGCTCCAGCCGCAGCTGCCGGCCACCGGCGTGCCGTGGCGCGAGTTCGCGCCGCAGAAGTTCGGCGGCATGGATCGCGCCGAGTTGATGTTCGCGCAGCTGACGCAGGTGGGCGAGCAAGACGGCGTGACGTTCCGCTTCGACCGGGTGGCGACGGCGGCCAACACCCGCGACGCCCACCGGCTGGCGCTGCTGGGCCAGGCGCGCGGCCGCATGCGCGAGACGACCCACGCGCTGTTCGCGGCCTACTTCGCCGATGGTGCCGACCTCAATGATCTCGCGACGCTGCGGCAGATCGGCGCGGCCGCCGGGCTCGACGCCGCAGCGGTGGACGCGCTGCTGGCCAGCGACGAGCTCGGCGATGCGGTTGACGCCAGTCAGCAGGAGGCCGGCGCGCTTGGGATCGCTGGCGTGCCGCTGTTCATCTTCGACCGCAAAGTGGCGGTCTCGGGAGCGCAGCCCGTCGGCGCGTTTCAGCGCGCCCTGCGCCAGGCGCGCGGCTGACGGGACGCCGCAGGGCGCGGGCAATCGTCAACCGCTCGTCAATACGCTAGCTCTGCACCGACTCAGATTCGGCCGATGCGTCAGCGCCCTTCTCCAACACCTGCTTGCGCTTCGAGCTGCGCGGCACGCGCTTGATCACCCACTGCGCGTAGCTCCCGCCGATCCCGAGCGTCAGCAGCAGCACCCCGCCGAGCGAAAACAGTACAAGCTGCACCCACTCCCATAGTGTCACTGGCATAGATCGCTTGTCTTCTCGTATGTGGCAATCGCCACCGAATCATGCTTTTGGCATACAATCAGCATCATAGCAGCAGCCGTGCCAGATTACTTGTAGCGAGGTTACATGGATCTCTCGCAGTTTCGCCCGCGCCCGGCGTTGGTACGTAGGGTCACAACCGTGGAACAGCCGCGCTTCCCAGTGATCGACGCGCACAACCACCTCGGGCTGTTCGGCGGCGGCTGGGATACTCGCCCCCCAGAGGCGCTGCGCGACGCCATGGACGCCGCCGATGTCCGCGTCTATGTCGATCTGGATGGCGGCTGGGGCGAGGACGTGCTTGACCACCGGCTGCGCACGTTCAAGGCCGTTCTTGGCGATCGCTACCTGGTCTTCGGCGGGGTGCAGTGGGACGCATGGCCGCAGCACGGCGATACGTTTGGCCAGTGGGCCGCTGAGCGGCTGGCGGCGCAAGTGGCGCGCGGCGCACAGGGGCTCAAGATCTGGAAGCCGCTCGGGCTGCACGTCCGCGACCAGCGCGGCGACCTGGTGGCGGTGGATGACACGCGGCTGGACCCGCTGTGGGCCATGGCCGGCACGCTGCGCGTCCCGGTGATGGTCCACGTGGCCGACCCGGTGGCGTTCTTCGACCCGCTGGACGCCACCAACGAGCGCTGGGACGAGCTCGGCAACCACCCCGAGTGGCACTTCCCAAGCCCGCCGTTCCCGCCGTTCCTGGCGATCTTGGAGGCCTTCGCCCGCGTCGTCGAGCGCCACCCGCAGACCACCTTCATCGGCGCGCACGTCGGCTGCTACAGCGAGAACCTGGCGTGGGTCAGCGCCCTGCTCGACCGCTGCCCCAACCTGTACGTCGACCCGAGCGCCCGGATCGGCGAGCTCGGCCGCCAGCCGTACAGCGCGCGCCGCTTCTGCATCCGGCACGCCGACCGCATCCTGTTCGGCACCGACG
Source organism: Roseiflexaceae bacterium (assembly GCA_043754595.1). Lineage (GTDB taxonomy): Bacteria > Chloroflexota > Chloroflexia > Chloroflexales > Roseiflexaceae > JAYUUK01. The sequence goes on from JAYUUK010000017.1 coordinate 4,137, forward strand.
CCGGGCCGAGCCTGGCGACCTACCGGCGCTACTTCCGCTTCTTCGAGACCGACGACGAGTACTTCAACTACTCGTCGGACGACGACGCGCCGCCGACCCAGGGCCGCTGGCAGATCTACGGCCTGTATCTGCCGGACGACGTGCTGGAGAAGCTGTACTTCAGGAACGCCGAGCGCGTGCTGGGCGTGCGCGTGACGGAGTGAGGCTCGTGGCGGGGCGAAGCGCGCCGGATTCGGATCGGGTGCGGGCGATCGAGGTGCGCTTGCTTCGCCCATACGGACGCGACGCCGTGGCAGGGAAGGGGCGATGCGCGCCGGATCGATCGGGTGCGGGCGATCGACGTGCGCTTGCATCGCCCGTCCGTATGGTGTGCTACGATGCGCCCGACCCGCCCCACCTACGGCATCACATCGAGCGCGATCGGCACGGTGATGATCTGGCCGCGCTCCTGGAACTGCGCCCACAGCCGGTAGACCCCCGGCTGCGGGAAGGTGTACACAAAGCCGATCTCTAGCCCGTAGCTCGTCGGCGTCGGCGCGATGCCCTGCGTTGCGGCGGTGGGCATCTGGGGCATCCCCGGCATCCCCGGCATGTCCATGGTCATTCCAGGCATATCCATGCCGGCCATCGACCCGGCGGCGTGGATATGGGCCACCACCTGGCCATCCTCGCTGCGGGCGATCAGGTGGCCGGCCATCCCCAGCCACGGCTGGATATCGCTCACTGGCCGCCCGTCGCGGCTGATGGTCAGCGCGATCGTGCTCGGTTGGCCAGCGCGCAGCCCATCGGCGCTCACCGCGATGCTCAGCCCAGCGATGCTGCGCACGCCGAGTCCCTGGGGCACCGGTGCGGCGGGCGGCGGGTCGCCGGCGATCGTCAGCGGCGCGCGCAGCAGCTCGGCCCCGCCTCCCGCCCTGGCGATCTCGGTGTAGACCGTGTAGCGCCCGCCTGGCAGCCCGCCGAGCGCGATCTGTAACTCGCCGGGGGCCACACGCGCCGGGTGCAGGTGGCGGAACGTCTGCCCCGCGTCGTCGATGATCAGCAGGTGCAGCAGCGCCTGGTGGTGCGTCACCAGATCGTCTGTCGGCAGCCCAGTGCTGCCATCGCGCAGCCTGAGTTTGAGCGAAAAGGGAACATCTGCTGCGGGCGAGCTCGGCTCGGTCGCCACGGCCATCGTGCTGTACGTCCCGCCCATCGATGGTGCCATCAGCGGCTCGACCGCTGGCGCTGCGCTGGCACTGTACTGGAGCCAGCCGAGCATGGCCGCCGCAGTGGCGGCGGCGCAGAGTGCATAGCCCAACCCGCGTTCCAGCCAGCGCGGCGCGGCCCTGCCGGATTGCGACAGCGCCGCGAGGCCGACGCCGCCGAGCATGGTGGCGAACAGGATGCCGAGCGCGCCGAACAGCGCCAGCGAGTAGGGCAAAGCCGGCAGCGGCACGATCGTGAACGGGATGCGCGCCGTGCCCCGCCCCTCCGGTCCGACCGCCACCACCTCAAGCTCCCACGGCCCAGCTCTGTCGGCCTGAAGCGTCACGTACGGCGCGCCGCTGCGCCCAGGCAGCACCTGGACCGTGGCCGGGTCGCGCGAGTCCAGCGCGACGCCGCGCGGCGCCGCGCGCAGCGTGATGCTCCCCGAGCCCATGGCCGCCGACGGGACCACGTCGACGAACAGCGGCGCCGGCACCGCCTGCGGCACCTCGATGGCGACGGTGATCTGGTACGGCCCGATCTGCTGCACAAACACTTGCTGCGGCCCGTTTGGGATGCCGCCGTGGGCGCTCGCGGCCGCTGGCAGGGCTAGCCCGTAGCATATCGCCAGCAGCAGCGCGAGTTTGTGAAAAAAGGTTCGTGCCATAGCGCGCATGATAACATACCGCCGCCGGAGTTGCGCGCGCGCCGCCGATCGGCTAGGATGGGCGCGCTACCCCGCGATCAGCGAGCATACGCCAGTGCAACTCTCGGTCATCATCGTCACGTGGGACGGGCTGCGCTATCTGCCAGCATGTCTGGAGGCGCTCGCGCCGCAGCTCCCAGCAGACGGCGAGATCGTCGTGGTGGACAACGGCTCGTGCGATGGAACGGCGGCGTGGCTGCGCGCCAGCCACCCGGCGGCGCGGCTGCTGGCGCTGCCGGAGAACATCGGCTTCGCCGGTGGGGTCAACGCCGGGCTGCGCGCGGCGCGCGGCGAGCTGCTGCTGCTGGCCAACAACGACGCATTTTGCCAGCCGGGCTTTGTGCAATCGCTGCTCGGCGCGGCGCGCGCGCAGCCGGAAATCGGGGCGTTCGGCGCGGTGCTGACTTTCAACCACCGGCCAGATCTGGTGGCGTCTGCCGGGGTGCGGCTGCGCGCCGACGGAGTTGCGCTCGATCTGTGGGCCGAGCGCCCGGTGGCCGAGCTGCCGGACGCGCCGCAGCCGATCTTTGGCGTCAGCGGCGGGGCGGCGCTCTACCGGCGCACCATGCTCACAGACATCGGGCTGATGGAGCCGAGCTTCTTCAACTATCTGGAGGATGTAGACCTGGCGCTTCGGGCGCGGCTGCGCGGCTGGGAGAGCGCGGTGGTGCCAACGGCGCTAGCGCGGCACATCTACTCGGCGAGCGGGGTGCAGGGCTCGGCGCTCAAGCAGCGGCTGCTGGCGCGCAACCGGCTGCGGGCGCTGGTGCGCTGCCTGCCAAAAACGCTGCTGCTGCGCTGCCTGCCGCAGATTATGGCCTACGATCTGGCGGCGGCGGCCTACGGGCTGGCAAGCGGGCGGCGGGCGATGGCGAGCGGGCGGCGTGAGGCGCTCAGCGAGCTGCCGCAGCTGCTGGTCGAGCGCCTCGCGATCCAGGCGGCGCGCACCGCCCCGGTCTCGGCGATCGGGCGCTGGATCGAGCCGGTGCCGCCGCCGTGGGCCACGCTGGCGGCGCAGCGCCGGCTCGATGCGCTGCTGCGGCAGCGTGTATAATACAATGCATCTTTTACCGCAGCTAAGTGGCGACTTTTTTGGCCTGCGGCAGCTGGGAAGAGGAGCGAGCAGATGGGCGCATTTGGGGTTGTGATCCAGGTCGTCAAAGACTTGTTCGAGGAGCTGTACAAGCTGCTGCTCCTCAATGTGCTCTACCTGCTGATTGTCGGGCCGCTGCTGGGGCTCGCGATCGCCGCAGCGCTCGGCGGCGCGACGATCCCGGCGCTGTGTCTGCTGCTGCTCGCCGCGCTGCCGCTCGGCCCGGCCTCGGTGGGGCTCAGCATCGTGGCGCAGCGCATCGCCGAGGGCCGCGCGTTTGAGATCAAACTCTTCTTCGATGGGTTTCGCAGCTGGCGCACCCGCGCGTGGAAGGTCTATATCACCTGGGTCGTCGGCCTGGCGCTGATCCTGGTCAACCTTGGGTTCTACAGCCAGATGCAGGGCAACCTCGGCGGCTTCCTGACGATGCTGTTTATCTATCTGATGGCCGCGTGGTTTATGCTGCTGATCTACATTGCGCCGCTGACGGTCTTGCAGCAGGACGGGCGGCTGCGGCTGATCTGGCGCAACGCGCTGGTGCTCTCGGCCGCCTACCCGATCTTCTCGCTGCTCACGCTGCTGCTGATGGCCGCGTTCGTGGCGATCTCGACGGTGCTGCCCATCCTGCTGCTGATCTGTACGCCGGTGATGCTGGCGCTGTGGGGCATGCGCGCCACGCTGCTGCTGGTGGCCCGCGATGAGGCCAAGCGGCTGGCGCGCGAGGGCATCGCACCCGAGCCCCCGGCCGACGACGATGGGCCGTTTGGCCGGTCGCCGAAGGGCCAGGTCCGCTCGCGCAAGTAGACGAGGAGACGGCATGCGCCCAGACCGCCCCGGCCCGCTCCCGGCGATACTGGCCGCCGCCGCCGCGCTGCTGACGCTCGTGGTCTGTCTGCTGATCGCTGGCCCCGCCAGCGCCGCCGAGACCGCCGCCACGCCAGCACCAACGGCCACCACGGTCGCCGAGCCCACCGCCCCGCCAACGGCCACCCAGCCAGCGCCAACAGCCACCACCACGGTCGCTGAGCCCGCCGCGCCGCCAACGGCCACCCAGCCAGCGCCAACAGCCACACAGGCAGCAGCGCCGGCTGCGGCCCCGGCGGCGACGATCAAGCTCGCCATCAGCAAGACGCTAGAGGGCAGCGACCTGGTGCAGGTCGGGGCGTACCTGACGTTCACGATCCGCATCAGCAACACCGGCGATGTCACCGTCACCACGCTGCCGCTCGTCGATGAGTACGACGCCACCGTGCTCCAGCCCATCAGCCAGAGCGTGGCGCCAGACGCGCGCGCCACCGGGGTGCTGACCTGGACCGACCTGACCGGCACATTTGGCGACCTCGCCCCCGGCGCGAGCGCGCAGCTCCGCACCGTGTTTCGCGCCATCAAGATCGACGATGTGGTCATCAACCGGGCGCGGGTGGTGGCGGCCCAGGGCGCGGGCGGGGCGGGCGGGGGCGGCGCAGATGACAGCGCCGGCAGCGCTGTCGAGGGCGGCCGGGTAATCGTTGAGAAAAAGCTGGTCGAGCAGTTCGTGAGGCTGGACACGCCGGTGATCTCGTTCACCATCGCGCTGCGCAATCAGGGGCTGGCCGATATCGTCTCGGCCCCGGTCGAGGATACCTACCGCGCCGACCTGCTGCGGTTTCGTGGCGCCTCGGTGCCGCCGAGCCTGAGCGACCCGCAGCGCGGGCTGCTGCGCTGGGATAACCTGCTGGCGGCGCTCGGCGTGGCGCGGCTGCGGCCGGGCGAGGTGGTGACCGTGACTACCTCGTACACCGTCACCGGCCCGATCGCCGACGCGGTGGTGAACAGCGCCGACGCGCTTGGCACCGCAGATGAGTTTGGCAACGCGGTGCAGAGCCCGCGCCGCGCCGAGGTGCGGATCCGGGTGGTGGGCGCTGGCGTGCCGACTGAGGCCCCGACCGCCACACCCAGCGAGGTGCCGACCGCCGAGGGGAACAAGCGGCCGCGGGCCACGGCGACGCAGACAACGACGCAGACAGCGACGGCGTCAGCCGCCACGGGCGAGACGCAGACGCCGGTGACGGCGGGCGAGACGCAGACGCCGCGAGCCACGCCGACGCCAGCTGCGCAAGCTGGGCCGGAGCAGCTGCCGCGGACGGGCGAGGGATTGACAGATGGCTGGCTGGCCGCGCTGGCGCTGCTCGGGCTGGCGGCCGGCTTGCTGATCATGCGCTGGCGGGGTTACAGCAGGCCGACGGACGAGTAGCCGGCCGGCTCGCGCCCCTGGAGATCGGCGAGCGGTGGCGCGAGATACACTGGCGTCGGCTCTGGGCGACTGCTCGATGACGTAGATCTCGCGCGACAGCTCGAGCGTGCGGCGCAGCACCGAGCGCTCGATGATCGAGAGGATGAGCCCGGCGACAGACCGGGACGAGCGCCAGCGCGAAGGTGTCGATGGCGCGGTCCCTCGGCGAAGATCGGGCGTGGCTCACAAACCTGGAGCGCGAAGGCCGGGAGGTCGGTGCGATCGTACAGCGCGGTCGTGCTGTGGGTCGTCGCGTCGTCGATACTCTGGATGTGCGGGGTTTCCCGCTCGGCGGCGACGAACATTGAGGGCTTGCCGAGGTCCGGCGGCACGATAGCGAGGTTCAGGTGTACGGCCTCCTAATGTGACACAGCCATCGGCGTGTGGCGCAGCCATCTGCGCAACGGTAGTATGATAGCGCAAAAGGTTGCACCTATGAACCGACGACGTTTTCTCCAGCTTATCCCGGTCTACCTGCCGCTGGTCTCGCTGCCCGCGCCGCCGCCGGCGAGCATCCGCTTCGGCAGCGGGGTGGCACGCGGGGCGCTGAGCGGCGTGGGCGCGGCGTTCCCGGCCGGCACGCTGCGGCTGTACTACGATGTGACGATCCCGGAGCTGCCGGGGGCTAGCTACCGTGAGCGCTGGGAGCTGGACGGCGTGGTGCAGGGGGCGCTCGGCGGCGGCGGCACCACCCCCGCCGATGGGTCGCCGCGGGTCAACGCCATCGCGCTGAGCAGCGGAGCGGCGCTGCCGAGCGGACGCTATCGGCTGACGGTGCTGCTAGAAGCGCAGGTGGCCGGCAGCGCCGAGGCCCAGATCGGGTAGGCGGGGATTCGGGGAGGAGACACCGATGCAAGATGCGCACTCTATGTGTACGGGAGCGCCATGGACGACCTCGATCAGCTACTCGACAACAATCGCCAGTGGGCCGCCAGCATGACCGCCGAGGACCCCGAGTTCTTCAGCAGGCTCGCCGCCCAGCAGGTGCCGGCCTATCTGTGGATCGGGTGCTCGGACAGCCGCGTCCCGGCCACGCAGCTCGTCGGGCTGCTGCCTGGTGATATGTTCGTCCACCGCAACGTCGCCAATGTGGTGGTGCACTCGGATCTAAACTGTCTGGCGGTGCTGCACTACGCCGTGGCGGTGCTCGGGGTGCGGCATATCATCGTCTGCGGCCACTACGGCTGCGGCGGAGTAGACGCCGCGCTGCACCAACGGGTGGCCGGCCTGAGCGACAACTGGCTGCGCCACGTCCAGGATGTGCGCAACAAGCACAGCGAAGCGCTACGGGCATGCCGCAGCTCCGAGCACCGGCTGCAGCGGCTGTGCGAGCTAAACGTCATCGAGCAGGTGGTGAACGTCTGCCAGACCACCGTGGTCGACGGCGCATGGGAGCGCGGCGCTGAGCTCGCCATCCACGGCTGGATCTACAGCATCGCCAACGGGCTGCTTCGCGACCTCGGCATCACGGTGCGCCACCCCGAGCAGTGCGCGCCGCAGTACGAGCAGGCGCTGGCCAGGGTCAGCGCCTGCGCCGAGATCGCCGCGTAGAGCAAAACGCAGAATGCTTGAACGGAGAACGTCGAACAAAACCGCATTGGAACGCCATCGCTTGGCCTTCGACAGATCCAAATGCTATCGTCAATCGTCAATTGCACGAGCAACGCGTCAGAGCACCCGCGTGAGCGTCACGTCGGGGCGGGAGGCGGCAAGCGTCGTCATCGCCGCCTCGCCGCCCATCGCCACCACCGCGCCGCGCGCGGCGAGCTGCGCCAGCACATCGCCAAAAGCGTGGAAGTCGGCCAGCGTGGTGCCGAGCACCTCATCGCGGATGCGTTGCCGGTAGGCATCGTCATCGCCGAGCAGCAGCCGAATCATCGCCGTGCTGCCCTTGGCATCAGGCAACTGGTAGCCGTCCAGATCGCCGACTGCGCCGATGATCGCCCGCGTCAACTCGCGCTCGCTGAGATCGAGGGTGCGCAGGAAGTTGGCAGTGCCGTCGTAGACATCGAGCGTCCTGGTGAGGTTCGGGTCGCGGTAGGAGACCAGGCTCATCACGCCAGTGCGGGTGTCAAAAATGCTGAAGCCGCCGTACGCGCCGCCCTGCTCGCGGATCTGCTCCCAGAGCCAGGTGGTGCGCAGGTAGCGGTTGATCACCAGCGCCGAGCCGTGCAGCGTATAGCCGAGCTCGTACAGATTGGCGCCCTTGCCGACGTAGTTGACCTGCGCCGGTATGATCAGCCCCTCGTCGCCGCGCGCCGCGCCGACCTGCCACGTCTGCCGCTGCGCCTGCCGCGCCGGCAGCCGGTCGATGAACGAGGCGAGCTGCGGCCGGATCTGCGCCCAGCCGTCGGCGTCCACCGTCACATTCGCCACCAGCGCGCCCCTGTCGATCACCAGCGCGCGGATCTGCTCGAGCGCCGCCTGGACGCTCGGCCAGTCTTCGTCGATCCGCCGCACCAGGTCGCGCAGGAAGAGCAGATAGCTGATGCTGCCCATCTGCTCGGTAGCCCAGTCCGCCACGCTGAAGCGCGCCCGCAGCCTGGCGTTGACCGCCGAGTGGCCGCCTGGCACGAGCCCCGCCTCGCGTGACGCCTTATCTTCAAGCACCATCTGCCTGATGCGCTCGCGGTTATCGAGGCGCGCGCCGCGCAGCACCTCATCGACGATCGTCAGCAACTCGCCGGTCTGCGCCACCGTGGCCTTGCCGCGCACCGTCAGCAGCGCCAGCGGATCGGGGGTATTGCGCCGGCTCATCACGCTCCAGCCAGCGCCGACGCCGCCGGTAGTCCGGCCGATCCACTGTGACAGCTGGATCATATCGCGCCGATCGGTGCCGGTCTCGGTCAGACTGCGGCAGAACAGCCCGACGTACGGCAGCAGCGGCGCATCGAGCACGGTCAGGTCGAAGGACAGCTCCAGGTAGGCGATGCCATTGGTGAACAGATCGTGGAACAGCAGCCGCGCGCCGCCGTGCTGCTCCTCGACGGTCGGGATGGTGCTGATCGCCGGGTTGAGGTCGAGCCGGGTGAGGCTCGGCAGCGAGGCGAGCGCCTCGGGGGTATCCGGCGTATCCTGCAGCTGTCTGAGCCGCGCCGCAGTCTGCGCCACATCATCGAGCTGCGCCGGCGTCATTGCCGCCTGCGCCGCATCGAGCCTGGCGCGCTCGGCGACACTCTGCTGCTCGCCAAGCGCCGCGTCCGGCAGCAGCAGCACCGTCGAGCGGTGCGGGTTGCCGAGGATCAGCCGCTCCAGCAGGGTCTCGAAGTAGCGTGGGTCGCTGGCGAGATTTTGCTTGAGCGCGGCGAGCGGGCGCTCGAACAGCAGTGGCGCGATCGGGTCGCCATCGTAGAGCCAGCTGTCGAGCGAGCGTAGCCAGAGCGAGAGGCCGCGCGGCGACGAGCCGGTGTTGTACTCGCGCAGCCGGAACTCGATGGTGTTGAGCGACGCCGCCACCGTGTCGCGGTCGATGCCGCGCGCCGCGAGGTCGGCGATCGTGTCGGTGATCAGCGTCTCCACCGCCGTCGCCGATTCTGCGGCGATGCCCTTGAGGCCGACGGTAAAGTAGCTCTGGCGCTGATCGCCGAACCCCGAGCCAGTGAGGTTCTCGCCGAGGCCGCTGTCGATCAGCGCCTTGCGCAGCGGCGCAGCGTTGGTGCCGAGCAGCGCGTGCTCCAGTACCCCGAGCGCCAGCGCCAGCTCCTGATCCGCCGCGCCGGGGATCAGCCAGCTGACGTTGAGCATGCTCTTGGCACCATCCTGGCCGGCGGCGTAGCGCTGCGTGGTGCGGCGCGGCTCGGCGAACGGCGGCTGCAGTGCGATCGTCGAGTCCACCGCGCGGTGGGTGTAGCCGGCCAGACCGGCGCTCAGCCGCCGCAGCCGCTCCTGCGGGTCGTCGTCGCCGTAGATCACAATCCTGGCGTTCGATGGGTGGTAGTAGGTTTCGTGGAACGCCTTGAACTGCGCGTAGGTTAGATCGGGGATGGCCGTTGGGTCACCGCCGGAGTCCACCGCGTAGATCGTATCGGGCAGCAGGTTGCGCTGCGTGGCGCTGTAGAGCACCCGCTCAGGCGATGCGTTGGCGCCCTTCATCTCATTGAATACCACACCCTTGTACACCAGCCGGCCATCTTCGATCTCGTAGTGCCAGCCCTCCTGCTGCAAAATCTCGGGGGTGATCCGCGGGTGGAGCACGGCGTCGAGGTAGACATCGCTCAGGTTGTAGAAATCCTGTAAATTGGTGGACGCCACCGGGTAGATCGTCTTGTCTGGGTACGTCATCGCGTTGAGAAAGGTATTGAGGCTGCCCTTGAGCAGCTCGACGAACGGCTTCTTGAGCGGGTAGCGCTCGGAGCCGCACAGCACCGCGTGCTCCAGGATGTGGGCGATCCCGGTCGAGTCGGACGGCAGGGTGCGAAACGCGATGCCAAACACTTTGTTCTCGTCAGCATTTTCGAGCGAGAGCACCTCGGCCCCAGTCGCGTCGTGGCGATAGAGTCTGGCGCGGGTTTTGAGCTCGGGGACCTGCTCATCGCGGAGCAGCGTAAAATCATAGGTGTCGGTCATAGACTCCTCGTTGGTTTCTAGTTCGTCCTATTGTACTCGAAACGGCAGCGCGCGCCCGATGCTTCCTCACAGCGAGCCGCGCGCCTTGAGCTCCAGATACTTGCTGATCAGCGCCACGCTCAGCTTATCTGCTGGGGTATCGATGGTCAGCACGCCGCTGCGCTGCAGCGTGTCGAGCACCACCCGCCGCTCGTCCAGCAGCTGTTCGGCCACCGCGCGCCGGTAGACATCGTCGCTGCCGCGCACATCATGGCCGGCGAGCCCGCTGATATTCGGGTCGGACATGACGACACACAGCGCCAGGTGATGCTGCGCCAGCCGCGCCATGATGGCGATCAGCGGCCGCGCCGCGTCGAGCGTGACCAGGTCGGTGAAGACCACGATCAGCGAGCGGCGCTTCTGCTTGAGCGCCAGGTACGCCAGCGCCCGGGTATAGTTGGCCTCGACCGGCTCGCTCTGGATGTTATACAACCCCTCCAGCATGCGGTGGAACTGCCCCTTGCCACGCTTCGGCCCGATGTAGCCGCGCACGTCGTCGGCGAAACTGAGCATCCCGACGTGGTCGCCCTTGAGCGTGACGACGTACGACAGCAGCAGCGCGGCGTTGATAGCGTAGTCCAGCTTGGCGAGGTCGCCGATCGTCGAGCGCATCAGCCGCCCGGTGTCGATGGCGCACATTACATACTGGCTGCGCTCGGTCTCGTACTCGGCGGCGATCGGCTTGCCGCGCCGCGCCGTGGCCTTCCAGTTAATGCGCCTGAACTCGTCGTCGGTGGTGTACTCGCGCAGCCGCTCGAACTCGCTGCCCTGGCCGAAGACCCGCGCAGGCCGCAGCCCGAGCTCGATGAGCATACCTTTGCGCGCCAGCAGATCGTAGGTGCGGACATCGAGGACGTTGGGGTAGACCTTGACCGGCGCGTCGGCAGCGTAGCGCCCCTGCAGCAGCAGCATGCCAAACGGCGAGCGCCAGCGGGCGTTGATCGCGCCGAAGCCGAAGTCGCCGCGCGTCACCGGGCGCAGCGTGTAGCGGCACTCCAGCAGCCCGTAGGCCGGGGCATCGCCGTGGACGAAGACCGCGCTGGCGGCAATCTCTGGCGGGTGCTCATCGCGCAGCGTGAGCCGCACGGCCCGCGGCGAGCGGTTGGCGATCAGCAGCGTCACCGGGTTCTCGGCGCCGAGCGAGAGGCGCGCGTCGTTGATCCGCTCCACGTCCAGGTCGCCCGTCTTGACCGACAGCAGGTAATCCACCACCAGCAGGATGACCAGCAGCGCGAGATAGATGGCGGCGAGCCAGATGAACGCCGGCGAGAAGCCGACCCCCGCGACGAAGGCGGCGCTCAGCAGCAGCAGCAGGTAGAGGCGAAGGGTTGGCAGCATGCGATTTGGTGCTCGGCGCGCCGCGATCGGCGGTGCGCGCCGCTAGGATTAGCGCGGCACATCGACTTTGGCGAGCACGCGGGTCATGACCGTATCGGCGGTCAACCCCTCGATCTCGGCCTCCGGCTTGAGGATGATCCGGTGGCGGTAGACCGGCCGCACCAGAGCCTTGACGTCGTCAGGCACCACATAGCCGCGCCCCTGCATCGCCGCGTAGGTTTTGGCGGCCAGCAGCAGGCTGATCGAGGCGCGCGAGCTGCCGCCGAGCACCAGGTCGAGGCTTTTGCGACTCACCTGCGCGATATCGGCGATGTAGCCAAAAATCCCCTCCTCGACCTGCACGCCGGCGATCTCGGCGCGACACTGCGCCAGCGCCTCGGGCGTCAGGACAGCGCGCAGCCCGCTCTGCTCCAGCTTGCGCGCGTCGAAGCCCTGATGGTAGCGGCGCAGCACCGCCAGCTCCACCTCGCGCGGCGCATAGTCGACGATCACCTTGAACAGGAAGCGGTCGAGCTGGGCCTCTGGCAGCGGGTAGGTACCCTCGTACTCGACGGGGTTCTGCGTCGCCATGACGAAGAACGGGTCGGGCAGCGGCATACGCTGGCCCTCGATGGTCACCTGACGCTCCTCCATGGCCTCCAGTAGCGCGCTCTGGGTCTTGGCCGGGGCGCGGTTGATCTCATCGCCGAGCAGCACGCTGGTGAAGATCGGCCCCTGACGCAGTCGAAACTCGCCGCTGCCGAGCTCGTAGACCTGGGTGCCGATCACATCGGAGGGCATCAGATCGGGGGTGAACTGGACGCGCTTGAACTCCGCGCCGATCAGTATCGCCAGCGTCTTAGCCATCAGCGTCTTGGCGGTGCCAGGCACGCCTTCGAGCAGGACGTGGCCGCCGCTCATGAGCGCCACCAGCAGTAGCGTGAACGGCTCTTCCTGGCCGACGAGCACTTTTTCGGCCTCGGCGCGAATGGCGCGCGCGGTCTCCTGCACCAGCATAGCTACCCTTTCGACTCGACGGTATTAAGAAATAGGGAAATTCGTGGGGTCTGCGCCCCACACCCCCGCCTCACACCCCACACCCTCGCGCCGCCCGTATGGGCCGAAGCAAGCGCACGCATGAACGACCTTTACCCAATCGATCTGGCGCGCTTCGCCCCTCCGCTTCGCCCCCACACCCCCGCTTCACCCCTACACTTCGCCCGTATGGGGGCCGAAGCAAGCGCACGCATGAACGACCTTTACCCAAATCGATCTGGCGCGCTTCGCCCCTCCGCTTCGCCCACACCCTCGTGTCACCTGCCGCCCACATCGGCCGGCGCGGCCCACGTCGCCACCCGCTCGGCCAGGTCGCCGCCGCCGCGCGACTCGCTCTGGTGGTGGTAGAGTAGCGCCATCCAGATCGGCAGCGGCGGCAGCAGCACCACCCCCCCGAGCCCGAGCACCATCAGCGAGAACACCTGCCCAACCTTTGTATCCAGGTTGAGCCAGACCGCCGCCGGCAGCGGCCCGATCGCGCCGAACAAGATGCCGATCGGCACGCTGACGCACAGCAGCGCCAGCATCGCGCCGAGCCATACCAGCAGATTGAGCCCGAAGCGGTAGAAGAACAGCTCGAACGACTCGACCAGCAGCTGTCTGATCTTGAGCGTTTTGAAGATCAGCGGCTGCACGGTGGAGAGCGCGGCGGCATAGCCGGCGCCGACGACCACGGCGCTCAGCCCGAACAGCGCCACCATCAGCATATACAGCACAGCCAGCAGCAGCAGCACCCCCGAGCTGCCGCTCGCCCCGCTGCTGAACGCCATGATGCCACCCGCCCCGATCAGCAGCGCCAGCGTGACGCAGCCAAAAAGTAGGCCGGCCGAGGCCGTGGCCACCTGAAGCACGAAGGCCACCATCGCGCCCACCAGCCCGATTTTGAACACCCGCAGCGGGCTGACCCACACCGCCCGGCGCAGCCCGATCCGCTCGCCGCCGATCGCGGCCATCGCCGTGCGGCAGACCCCCAGCAGCAGATAGGCAAGCAGCGTCAGCCCCACCACCAGATCGAACAGGGCGACCAGCACCAGCTGCGTCGTATCGTTGGTATCCACCAGCGGGAGCAATGCGGCGAGCACCACGATCGGCGCGCCAAAGATCACGGCGATCAGCACCAGCGGCAGAAACTGCTGCCGGTAGAGCTGCACGCCGCGGTCGAGGATCGTCAGCGCCTCGGCGAAGGTCTGGCGCATACGTTACGCCTCCACCCGATAGGCATCGGCGCGGCGCACGGCGTCGAGCAGCGCGGCCTCGTCCGTATCGGCCCGCAGCTGTCTGAGCAGCGTCAGCAGCGCGGCGGCGTCGAAGCTGGCGAAGCGGCCGAGCTCCTGCACAAACGCCGCATCGTCCAGCGACGGGCTGACGCCGTAGCGCCGCGCGACCCGGCGCTTGAACGCGGTGTGGTAGTGCTGTGCGATGTAGGCCCGTTTGCCGCCGCGCTGCAACAGATCGGCCATGCCCTCGACGTACTCGGCGCTGCTGCGGCGGCGCGACTCCTCGGCCAGCGGGATCGCCCGACCAAAGCGCCTGCTACTGAAGATCAGATACAGCGCCGAGATCGCCGCCAGGTACATCAGCGCCCAGCCCCACGTCGAGGTGAATGCCAGCGCCAGGCTGCCACCAAAGGCCGGCGTGGGCGGCGGCACCAGCCCGTGATGGTACTCATCGAACACCACCCGCCCGCCGCGCGGCACCCGGCGCAGCAGGTTGACGACCAACTCCGGGTGCTGCGACTGCCCGATCGTGCCGTTGACGAACGGGTTGACGCTGCTGCTGATGAAGATGTAGCCCTTGCCGCGCACCCGGCCGACGAGCACCGGCGACTGGTCTGTGCCAAGCAGCACCACCATGTCATCGCTGCGCGGCACCAGCATCACGCCGGTATCGACCCGCGCCTGCACGGCGGCCGGGCTGTCGAATGCCGGCTGCCGCGCCGTGACCCGATCGATCGTTGACGTCTCGGTGAAGACCCTGAACTCGATATCCAGGGCGTCGATCAGCGCCTGGCTCTGGGGGAAACCGCTGCGGTCGTCCTCGGCGAAGATCAGCGTGCCGCCGGCGTCGACCCAATTCAGCATCGATTCGGCCTCGCGCCGGCTGATCGGCTGGCTCGGCCCGATCACCAGCAGCGCTGCGTCGCGCTCGGTCAGCTCGAAGGCGCGGTACTCAAGCCGCTGCGGATCGTAGCCCAGCGCCCCAACCCACTGGTAGAGCGCCTGCGCGCCGAGCGGCTCGACCGAGTGGCTCGACGGGATATCGTTCGATTGGACCTCGGCGCGGCGCGGCCCGAATGCCAGAAACAGGCCGAGGGTCAGCAGCAGCCCGGCCAGCAGCGCGATATCTCTGGCGAGCCCTCGGCGCATCAGGCGCGCCCCAGCTGCTCGACATCGGCGGCGTAGGCGCGGTAGGCCAGCTCGTCGATCAGCTCCTGCCCGTACCACACGCGGTCGAAGGTCTCGATGATCGGCTCGAGCCGGCCGCGCAGCGCGAGGTTGCCGCCGAGCTGCCAGAGGTACTCGCGGTTGGTGAGCGCCTTGTCGTAGCGCAGTGCGCCGCGCTCGTCCAACCGGAGCAGGGCGGCGAGGTAGAGATAGCGCACCGCCAGCCGCCTGTCGCCGATCTGATTGAGCGAGTCGGCCTGCGCGATGGCGTCCTGCGCCGAGAGCAGCCCAAGATCGGTCTCGCGGGTCTTGGCGCTGCGCGCGGTGTTGGCCAGCAGGCCGCGGCCGAGGTAGATCGCCAGCCCGACGACCGCCGCCACCGCCACGCCGATCAGGATCGTGTCGATCAGCGAGCCGCTCGCCGCTGTGCCGCTGCCGCTCGACAGCGACGGCGTCAGCATGCGGTTGACCCAGCGCCAGAAGCTCTCCCACCAGCTCGTGCCTTGCGGCTCCTGGGCGTAGGGCGGCCTGCCGATGATCGCGTCGAGCCGCGCGCGGTAGTCCTGCGGGGCGGCCCCGACCGGCAGCGAGAGCGCGTCGGTGATCGCGCCGAGCTGCGCCGCGATCGTCGCCAGATCAGCGTCTGGCCGCGCCAGCGCGGCGCGCAGCCAGGCATTATCCACCGCCACCCGCTGCGTGGCGTCCAGCCTGACGCTGGTGACCGCCAGCAGCCGCTCGGCCGCCTCATCCACCGCCAGCCGATCGCCCTGCCGTGCAGCCGCAGCGACCTCGCGCACCAGCACCAGGTAGGCCGGCCGGTCGACCTCGCGCTCGGCGGCCAGCGCCGGGGCGGCCGCCCACAGCAGCGTGGCGAGCGCGACCCAGATGGCCGCCAG
>JAYUUK010000018.1:0-2203 GCA_043754595.1 Roseiflexaceae bacterium
CTCGCATCATGGATTGCTCGACCGTTCACAGATGAGATCGTCACACTTCTCAATAGTCACTGTTTGTAAATCGCATTCAGTTGTAGACACTATTGCAGCGAGCCCGTCCTGGTCGGGTGACAGAATATGACACTCGTGAGTTCAACCTGACCTCACCCGAAGATATTGTGCTACAAAAACTCGAGTGGTACAACATGGGTGGGAAGATCTCGGAGCGCCAGTGGAGCGATGTGCAAGGAGTTATTCGCGTTCAACATACGGCGCTTGATGTGGGCTATCTTCGCCGATGGGCCACTGAACTGCATCTGCTCGATCTGCTGGATCGCGCGTTGCAGCAGGCAATGCATCTCCCCTGAACGGTACACCATGCAGACCGCGGCCGGGCGGCGCGAGGCGACCGGCCGCACCGCCGTGATGGAGCGTTACCTGGACGACCTGCGGCGCGAGCTTGGCTAGCCGGGGCTTGAATCTCGGCATGACCTGTGCCATAATCGCGCGGGAGCGCGAACAGAGCCGCCCACGCGCGCTGGGCAGATCGTCAGGGTCATCGCTGTGCACAAAACCGCTGTCCGTTCGCTCGTCGGCGCGCTGTTCATCCTCGCTGGGCTCAACCACTTCTGGCGGCCAAACATCTACCGCGCAATCATGCCGGGCTACCTGCCGCGTCACGCCGAGCTGGTGGCGCTCAGCGGCTACGCCGAGATCGCCCTCGGCGGGCTGGCGCTGGTGCCCCGCGCCGCGCCGATCGCCGGCTGGGGGCTGATCGCGCTGCTCGCCGCCGTCTTCCCTGCCAACCTTCACATGGCGCTCCACCCAGAGCGCTACCGCCAGGTGCCGCGCTGGGCGCTGTGGGCCAGGCTGCCGCTACAGCCGGCGCTGATGGCGCTGGTGCGCTGGTGTACGACGGAAGACTCATGAGCCAGCGCACCGATTACCTCGGCTTTCTGCGGCGCAATAACGCCTTCCGACGCCTGTGGTACGGGCAGATCGTCAGTCAGTTGGGCGATTGGTTCAGCTCGATCGCACTGTTCACGCTGCTGTTCAAGCTCACCGGTTCCGGCCAGGCGGTCGGGCTGCTGCTGGTGGCCGAGCTGCTGCCATCGACGATCGTCGGGCCGTGGGCCGGCGTGCTGGTGGATCGGCTGCCGCGCCGGCTGGTGATGGTGGCCGCCGATGTCGGGCGGGCGCTGCTGGCGCTGCTGCTGCTGACCGTCCACCGCGCCGAGGATATCTGGGTGATCTATCTGGCCACCGTGCTGAAGGTGGCGCTGACCTCGTTCTTCGAGCCAGCGCGCTCGGCGACCGTGCCCATGGTGACCGAGCGCGGCGATCTGGTGGCGGCCAACGCCATCAGCGGGGCGACGTGGAGCGCGATGCTGGCGATCGGGGCGGCGCTCGGCGGTCTGGTGGCCGGTACGCTCGGCACAACGGCGGCCTTCGCGATCGACTCGGCGTCGTTTCTGCTCTCGGCGGCGATCATCGTCCGCATCCCGATCCGCGAACTGCACCTCGAAGCGCGCGCCGCGCAGCCGCCACAGACCGGCGCCGCCGACCTGCGCGATGGCGTGCGCTACCTGGCTAGCCACGGCGAGGTGCTGATCTACACGTCGGTCAAGGGGCTGTGGAGCATCGGCTCGGGGGTGCTGCTGGTGCTGATGCTGCTCGGGCGGTCGGTGTTCCCAATCGGGGTCGACGGCGCGCTCAGTATCGGGCTGCTCTACGCGGCGCGCGGGCTGGGGGCCGCCATCGGGCCGTTTCTCTCGCAGCGGGTGTTCGGCACCGACCAGGTGGCGATGCGCCGGGCGATAGGGCCGGCGGTGGCGCTGACCGGCCTCGGCTATGCGCTCGCCAGCCAGGCGCCGGCGATCTGGCTGGCCGGTCTGGCGATCATGCTGGCGCACTTCGGCGGCAGCACCCAGTGGGTCTTCAGCACCGCGCTCATTCAGCTGCGGGTGCCGACCAGCTTGCAGGGCCGGGTCTTCGCCATCGAGCTGGCGCTGATGACGCTCGCCGCCGCAGCTTCGAGCTACGCCGCCGGCTGGCTCTCCGACCACGGCTGGGGCGCGCGCGATCTGACGCTGCTGTTTGGCGCGCTGTTTGTCCCGCCAGCGCTGCTGCTCGCCGCGCTGCTCTGGCGCGCCCCGGAGCCGAATCGGCGGCCGGCCGAGACTGGCTAGCGACGATCGAGCGGGGGCTGGGACGT
>JAYUUK010000019.1:0-6476 GCA_043754595.1 Roseiflexaceae bacterium
CGGCTATGCTAGCCCTGACAGCGTATTGGATTGTTTCATATGTGCTCGAAGTGCCCACCAGATAATAACGTATAATACAGAGCAATTCCGCACCATCAAGAATATCACGGCATGACAATTCTTATCATCGGCGACGCAAACGCAGACCTGAGCGCCGGGCTGAGCCGCTACCCCGCCGAGGGCGATGACAGCGCGGTCAACTCGTTCTCCTGGGGCGCTGGCGGCTCTGCTACCAACACTGCCGCGGCGCTCGCCATGCTCGGCAGCTCCGCGCGCCTGTTGGCCCGCGTCGGCCGAGACCCATACGCCGATGTGGCGCTCGGTATCGCCCGTGGGTCGGGCGTCGATCTCGACTTTGTGCAGGTAGACCAGCAGGTGGCCACCGGGCTCTGCTTCGCGGCGATCTCGCCTGACGGCGAGCGGACGTTTTTCAGCTTCCGCGGGGCGAACGTGTCGCTCGCCATTCCTGATGATGCCGCGTTGCTCGAGGGCGTGACATGGCTGCACATCGGCGGCCACGCGCTGCTCGAGGGCGCGCAGCGCGAGACGACGCGCTTTCTGATCGACGAGGCGCTCTCGCGCGAGGTCCCGGTCTCGATCGACCTCTGCCTGCCGCTGATCGAGCGTCACCGTGGCGAGGTGCTCGATCTGCTCCCGGCGCTCACGGCGCTGTTCACCAACGAGCCGGAGTTGACGGCGCTGACCTACCGCGAGCCGCTGGCGATCGACGAGGAGCCGGAGGAATCAGACGGCCCCGCCGACGATGATATGCACGGCCTGGCGGTGCTGGACGCCGCCGACCTGCCGGCGATCGTGGCCGCCAAGCTCGGGGCATCGGGGTGTCTGCTGGCTAGCGGCGGCACCAAGCAGCGCATCCCGGCCTTTCCGATCACCGCCATCGACACCAACGGCTGCGGCGATGCGTTTGTGGCCGGGTTCCTCCACGCCTATCTGCGCGGGCTGCCGGCCCATCGTAGCGCGCTGCTCGCCAACGCCGCTGGCGCGCTGGCCGCCACCCGCCACGGCGCGGCCGAGGCGCTGGCCAGGCGCGAGCAGCTCGCCGCCTTTCTGACCCGCCACGATATCGCGCCTGAGGAGTTTGGCCTGGCGTGAACATGCTCGAATACCGCATCTGCCAGCCCGCAGCGCGCCGCCACGCCCGCCCGCTGCTGCTGATCCACGGCGCGTGGCATGGCGCGTGGTGCTGGGCGGCGGTGATGGAGGACTTCGCAGCGCGCGGCTTCGAGGTCCACGCCATCAGCCTGCGCGGCCACGGCGCGAGCTCGCCGGTCCGCCACCTCAACATCGTCGGCTACAGCGCCTACCTCGAAGACCTGACGCTCGCCATCAGCCGCATCCGCCCCGCACCGCTGGTCATCGGCCACAACATGGGCGGCTACATCGTCCAGCTGTACCTCTCGCAGCCGTACGTCGCGCTGCCCGGCGCGGTGCTGCTCTGCCCCATCCCGCGCCACGGCTCGGGTGTCTTCAGCGCTAGGATCGTGGTGGCGCGGCCGCTCGCCACGTTGCGCGCCATCGTCAGCGCCAATCTGCGCCACATCGTCGGCACGCCGCAGCGCGCCCGCGAGTCGTTCTTTCGCCCCGATACGCCGCTGCGCGAAGTCCAGGCCGCCGCCGAGCAGTTGGTGGCCGAAAGCTGGCGGATCGTGTTCGAGGGGCTGGTGCGTTTCCCGCAGCCGCGCCACGTGCGGCAGACACCGCTGCTGCTGATCGCCGCCGAGCGCGACGCGGTCTTTGGCCTCTGGGAGCAGCGGCTCACCGCCGGAGCCTACCGCCTCCCGCTCCAGGTCATCCCCGGTGCCGCCCACGATCTGATGCTCGACCCAGCCTGGCCCCAGGCCGCAGACGCCATCGAGCGCTTCGCCGCGACGCTGCCATGAGTCTATAGCTAAACGCAAAACGGTTGAGCGCACAACGGAGAACAGGAGCGCACTGGGATGCGCTGTATCGTGCGGCGGAGTGGATCAACCGTTTTGCACTCCGCTATAGTGTAGGTACAATTGACGATTGACGATTGACGAACGCGGCGTTCTGACGCGAAAAATGCCTGTGGTACGCAAACACAATGCAGCGTGCAACTGTACTAGCGCCGCACGGTGCGCTCCAGCAGCTTGACGGCGGCGTAAACGGTATCGAGGTGCGGCGTGGGCGTTGCGGTGAGTCGGCCGAGCTCGATCACTGCGCCGACCAGCGCGTCGATCTCGGTGGCGCGGCCGGCCTCGATATCCTGGAGCGTGCTGGTCTTGTGCTCGCCGACGCCAGCCGCCCCGGCGATCCGCCGCTCGATGCTGAGGCCAAAGCGGACGCCGAGCTGCTCGGCCACCTGCTGCCCCTCGGCCATGATCGCCGCCGCCAGCGCACGGGTCTCGGGGTGGGCGCAGATCGCGGCCAGCGTCGCACGCGTCAGCGCCGAGATCGGGTTGAACGCCATATTGCCCCACAGCTTGATCCAGACATCGGTGCGGATGTTGGCGGTCACCGGGGCCTTGAGCCCGCAGCCGCCGAGCAGCCGACTGAGCGCCAGCGCCCGCTCGCTCCTGCTGCCGTCCAGCTCGCCGAGGCCGAATCGCTCGCCCTCGATGTGTCGCACGATGCCCGGCGCATCGATCTCGGTGGCAGCGTAGACCGTGCAGCCGATGATCCGCTCTGGAGCGATGACCGCAGCGATCGCGCCGTCTGGGTCGAGCGATGTCAGCCGGCGGCCATCGAGCGGGCCGCCGTGGCGCTGGAAGTACCACCACGGGATGCCGTTCTGCGCCGCAACCACCATCGTCTCGGGGCCGAGCAGCGGGCGCAGGCTGGCGGCGGCGGCCGGCAGCTGGTGGGCCTTGACCGCCAGGATCACCGCGTCCTGCTCGCCAGCCACCGCTGGATCGTCGGTGGCCAGCGTCGGGGCGGCGGTGAACGACGTCCCGTCGGCCTCGCGCAGCGTCAGGCCGACGGCGCGGATGGCGGCGAGCTGCGCCCCCCGCGCGATCAGCGTCACCGGCACGCCGCCGCGCGCCAGCCGCGCCCCGAGGAACCCGCCAGTTGCCCCGGCGCCGAAGATACAGATCCGCATAGCGTTAGATCTTTCGCAGGTAAACTTTTTCCAGCGTGTGCCGCTCGCCCTTCTCCAGGATCATGTCGGCGCGGTCGCGGGTCGGCGCGATGTTGGTGCGCAGGTTGACGAGGTTGATCTCGCGCCAGATCCGGTGCGCCATCTCGCTGGCCGCGGCCTCCGAGAGCGCGCCGTAGCGGCGAAAGTACGATGCGTCGTCGCGGAAGGCGGTCTCGCGCAGCTTGAGGAAGCGCTCGACGTACCAGCGCTCCAGCCGATCCTCGGTGGCATCGACGTAGATCGAGAAGTCGAAGAAATCGGAGACGAAGACCGTCGGCGCGCGGCCGCTGCGCCCGCCGCCGCGCTGCAGCACGTTCAGCCCCTCGACGATCACCACATCGGGCCGCTCCACCAGCCGCGCCTCGTCAGGCAGGATATCGTAGCTCAGGTGTGAGTAGACCGGAACGGTCAGGCCGGGGCGGCCGGATTTGAGGTCGATCATAAACTGGAGCAGCCGTCTCCGGTCGTAGCTCTCTGGGAAGCCCTTGCGGTGCATGATGCCGCGTGCCTCAAGCACTCGGTTCGGGTGAAGAAAGCCGTCGGTGGTGACCAGTTCGACGTTTGGCGCGCCGGCCGAGCGCGCCAGCAGCGCCTGCAACAGCCGCGCTGTGGTGCTCTTACCCACCGCCACGCTCCCGGCCACCCCGATCACATACGGCACGCGCCCCACCGGCGCGCCGAGCAGCCCCGATGTGGCCTGGTAGAGATGGCGGGCGCTAGTGATGTAGATCTGGAGCAGGCGGGTCAGCGGCAGGAAGATATCGGCCACCGCGTCGAGCGCCAGATGATCGTTGAGGCTGCGGAGCGAGAGCAGCTCCTCCTGGCTGAGCTGGAGCGACGCGCCGTTGCGCAGCCGCGACCACTCGGCGCGGGTGAAGCTGCGGTAGGGCGAGTAGGGCGCTGGGTCGGTGGCAGCCATCGTGCGTGCTATCGATCCTGTTATGCTTCAATTCCCAGGGCGCACGCCATGCCGATCCGCTGGAGCTTGCCGGTCGCGCCGCGGGGCAGGGCTTCGAGAATATGGATGACCCGCGGCACCTTGAAGTCTGCCAGCGACGCGGCGCAGTGGTCGCGCAGCTCGCGCGCGGTGGCCGGCTGGCGCAGCACAACCGCAGCGTGGACCTCCTCGCCGAGCGTGCGGTGCGGCGCGGCGAAGGTCAGCGCCTCGGCCACGGCGGGGTGGCGCAGCAGCACATCGTCGATCTCCAGCGGCGAGATCTTCTCGCCGCCGCGGTTGATCAGCTCTTTGAGCCGCCCGGTCAGCGTCAGCGCGCCTGTGGTATCCAGCAGCCCCTCGTCGCCGGTGCGAAACCAGCGGCCCGCGAACGCCGCTGCGGTGGCATCGGGGTTCTGCTCGTAGCCGTCAAAGATGCTCGGGCCAGCCACCGCCACCTCGCCGCGCGCGCCCGGCGGCAGCATCTCACCTGCGGCATCCAGGATCGCCACCTCCACCCCCACCCCCACCCCCACAGAGCCGGGCGCGCGGCGGCCTGGCGGCGGCAGGTTGGAGGTCATCTGGTGGCTGGCCTCGGTCATGCCGTAGCTCTCCAGTACCGGCGCGCCCATCATCGCCTCAAGCCGCTCCATGACCACCGGTGGCAGCGCCGCGGAGGAGGAGCGGACGAAGCGGAACGGCGCGTGGCGGCCGGGCTCGGCGCGGGCCAGCAGCAGCTGGTGCATCGTCGGCACCGCCGAGTACCACGTCGGGCGGAGCGCCTCGACCTGGCCCCAGAAGCGCAGCGCGTCGAAACCTGGTGGCAGCGCCACGCCGCCGCCCGCCGCCAGCGGCGCGAGCAGCGTGGCCACGATGCCGTGGATGTGGAACAGCGGCATCACGCACAGCGCGGTGTCGTCCTGGCCGAGAGCGTAGGTGCTGACAATATTGCGGGCCGAGGCCGCCAGGTTGCGGTGGCGCAGCGGGACGCGCTTTGGGCGGCTGGTAGTGCCGGATGTGTGCAGCACCAGTGCCACATCGTCCGGCGCTGCGGCGTCGAGACCACGGGGCGCACGGCGGGGGCCGAGCGGGGCGAGCTCCAGCCTGCCGTCTGCGCGGTGGCCCGTTTCGAAGACCAGCATGCCCGGTGCGGCGGCGGCGCGGGCGGCCTCGGCGCCGGCGGCGGGGACGATCAGCGCTGCGGCGCCGGTGTCGCCGTAGGAGAAGGCGAACTCGTCCTGGCGGTAGCGCGGGTTGAGCGGAGCGGCGGTGGCATAGCATGCGCAGGCCAGCACGAGCAGCGCCAGGTCGGGACCGTTTGGCAGCGCGAGCGCCACTCTGTCGCCCCGGCCAATGCCGCAGGCGGCGAGCTGCGTCCCCAGCCGCTCGACCTCGCGCAGCAGATCGGCGTGGGTCAGGCCGGCGAACTCCGGCGCGACGATCGCCTGGCGCTCGGGGGGCGCCCCTGCCAGCAGATCGAGGATGGTGTCTGTCATTGGCGCACGCCGGTTACTGCTTCTTCTCCGAGTCGCCCAGCGGCGTTTTTGGCGAGTTAAACGCCACCGCCACGCCGCCGACCAGGATGGCGACGATCAGGACGTAGAAAAATGCTGTCAGCAGCGATTGGCTGAGCGCGATTTCGATGCCGAGCAGCAGAAATGGGATAACAATAGCAATGATCAGGAGCGTCCGGCCCATACATACCTCGTGTAGTTTGTGTTGTGTGCGACGTCGGTGCGCCGCCGCATTGTAGCATATCTCCGGGCGGCGGGACACGTCGATCGCGGCAGGACGCGGCAGGACACGTCGATCGCGGCGGGACGCGTCCCTACGAGGTGGCGGCGTGGGGGGCGGCGGCGCGCGCGATCTGCTTCTCCTCGGCCTGGGCGAACGGCGCGCCGCGGCCGGGCGAGACGAACCGGGCGATCCGCACGCTCGTCGCATCGAACTCCAGCAAGTTGTACGAGTTCTTGCTGATCTCCGCCGCCTTGCCGCGGGTCGATGTGGCGGTGCCAGACTGGCAGATGATGGTTGGGTGAGCGGTCTCGGAGCGAATGCTGCGGGTGTCGCTCAGCCAGGAGACGTGGACGTGGCCGCACAGATACAGATCGACCTTGTGGCGCTCGAGCATATCCAACACCCAGTTGCGGTTGGCGATCGGGCGGCGGTGTGAGCAGCCCGGCGGCGCGATGAGGTGATGGTGCAGCGTCAGTAGCTTCCAGTCCCCGGCTGGTGCCGCTGAGAGCGCCGCGTCGATGGCGCGCCGCTGCCCGCCGCTCAGTCGGCCGCCCTCAACCGTCAGTCCGTGGGCGCTGCACCCGCCCACGGCCGTCAGGCCATCGAGCTTGACCACCGGGTTGAGATCCAGAATAGTGCGGCGGCGGTAAATGCCAAGCGGGCTGAAGAGCCGTCGGTACATAT
>JAYUUK010000020.1:0-6469 GCA_043754595.1 Roseiflexaceae bacterium
ACCAGCCTCGTCCGTGCGCCTCGGGGATTGGGATCGACCATGGCGGGCGGAAGCGTCGGCGGCGCGCGCTGGAACACCGCGCTGCCCCGTGCCGCGCCGCCTGGCTTCGTGCTGCCATCCGCCGATGACCTGTGCCGCTGCCGGCCACCTGCGGATCCACCCGTGATGCACATGCGCTCGCGCCGCGTGGAGGTGTGGGCGCGCGGTGGCGAGCAGCGGGAGCAGATCGTCGACGAGTGACAGATGGTGCCGCTGCCGGCCACCTGCGGATCGGCGTTGGCGCTGGGTGCCGTGGAGGTCGCCAGCGACGTCAGCCCGAGCGGGGCGCTCAGCGAGATGCCGCCGGCACGCCAGCATCCCGGAAGCCGGAGGCTACTGCGTACCAGCCAGCCGTTCCCCGCGCTCGTAGAGCCACACGAACAGCGGGGTCGCCAGCGCGGTAGTCGCGAGCGCCATGATCACCATCACCGAGAACAGCGCCGGCGCGATGATCCCCGCCGACAGAGCGACGTTGAGCATGATCAGCTCGATCAGGCCCCTGGCATTCATCAGCGCACCGACGCCGCGCGCCGCACGCGGCGAGACACCGCTGGCCAGCGCTGCGGCCCAGCAGGCCACCCCCTTTCCAAGACATGCCACGACGATGACCGCCAGCACCAGCCCCCAGAGGAACGGGGTGTCCACCAGCGCGAGCTGTGTGTTGAGACCCGACTGTGCGAAGAACAGCGGCAGGAAGAGGCTGACTGTCATCGGCTCGACGAGCGCGCGGATCGATTCGGCCGCGCGGCCGCGCGGTAGCGCGGCGCCGAAGACGAACGCGCCAAAGATGGCGTGGATGCCCGCCGTGTCGGTGAACCACGCGCTGAGCAGCAGCAGCGCCAGGGCGATGGCCAGCATCGGCGCGGTCATTTGCCCCGCCAGCGCAAACGCCGTTTCGAAGCGCAGCAGCGCGGTGCGCCTGAGCAGTAGCGCGATGGCGACGTAGCTGATCGCCCCGCCGATCGCCAGCAGCGCGCCCGACGCCGCGCCGCTCATCGTCGCCAGCACCAGCGCCAGCAGGCACCAGGCAATCACATCGTCGATCAGGCCGGCGGCGAGCACCAGCGTGCCGAGCGGCGTGCCGAGCAGCCCGCGCTCCTGGATGATCCGCGCCAGCACCGGCAGCGCGGTGACCGACAGCGCGGTGCCCATGAACAGCATGGCCGTCCCGATCGGCACCCCGGCGGGAAACAGCGTGGCGTCGCCGTGGATCGCCCAGGCCAGCAGGCCGCCGAGTAGTAGCGGCGCGAGCACCCCGGCCAGCGAGATGCTCAGCGCGCTCCGCGCCTGACGCCGCACCTGCGCCATGTCGAGCTCCAGCCCGATGGTGAACATGTACAGCACCAGCCCAACCTGGCTGACCACATCGAGGACTGGGCGCGTTTGTGGCGAGAAGATGGCGCGCTGCATATCCGGCAACAGCCATCCAAGCAGCGAAGGTCCAAGCACAATGCCAGCGATCATCTCGCCGACCACCTGTGGCTGGCCCAGCCGCCGCGCCACCAGCCCCATCAGCCGACAGGCCACGATGATGACGGCGACCTCGAAGAAGAAGCGCGCTGCGAGATGCCTGTCCATGGGCTAGCTCCCTATCGTTTATCGCCCCAGCGCGATCATAGCAGCATTGCTGCAGCCTTGCCGCGCCCCCTATCCCCAGCCCTTCCTCCCACCACGCGGGGAAGGGAGCCGCGCACTGCGCTGCCCGCGCGGCATGTCACGCTGAGCGCCAGATCCTGCCCTGCCCGCCAGAGGAACGTCCCGCGAAGCGTCCGGACTGCGATGGCATCGCGGGCGCACACCCGCGCGGCATGTCACGCTCAGCGCGTGGATGTCTCATTCTGCGGACGATCCGCCGCGAAGCGTATGTGCTGTGGGCTGATATACGACACGACGAGGGCACGGGATATCCCGCGCCCTCGTCGCGTCGCGGCGGTGCGTGCTCCCTACGCGGCGCGCTCGCCATAGACCGCATCGACCGCCGCCTGATCAGCTTGATATAGATCGATCCGCCACTTCTTGTTATTCTTAAGCTCGAATGTGATCGCCTCGTCCCACACCAGGCTACGCTCGGCGATAGTTGCGGCGTTGCGTGTCACGAGCGCGACGCGGCCATCGCGACTGACGAGCCAGTTCATATGGGTGATGCGGTATGTGCCATCTGTGATGCGCATCAGCGTGCCAAGATAGCCCATCACCGCCTCAGGTCTGGCAAAATCGCCCGACACCTGGTTATTCCCAGCAACGTGATAGGTCACCTCGGGGTCGAAGACGGTGGCGGCGCTCGCGATATCGCCGCGCGCCATCGCAGCCTGGTAGTCTTTGATCAGCTGCACGTGCGGATGTGCCAGAAATCCGGTCTCGATCGGTGTGTTGACATACGGTCTCCCTTGGTGCATTTAGATGGTTGCGCTCTCATACCAAATTCGGGTGACGTGTTGTTGGAACGCGGGGTGGTGTAGCGGGCCGCGGGTCTCGCCAGGCCCAGATTCCATCATGCATCATCCGTCGTTGGTAGCACCAAGGTTAGCACATTCGCACCGTGATGGCAGGGGCAATGTTGCGGCATTAGCGGAGATTTGTGCGGTCTCGCAGCGCGTGCGGGGGCACGCCAAGCAGGTGGCGCATCTGCCTCGCGAGGTGACCCTGGTCATAAAATCCCACCGCCGCAGCCACATCGCCGACCGTCTGATCGGTGCTGAGCAGCAGCAGTCTGGCCTGATCGACCCGCCGCCCAATGACGTACTGATGCGGCGTGACCCCTGCGGCGCGCTTGAACAGCCGCGCGAAGTGATATGGGCTGACACCGGCGGCAGACGCCAGCGCGGGCAGCGTGAGATCGGCGTGCAGATGCACCTCAATGTACTCGATCGTGCGGCGCAGCAGCGTCTCGGAGACCGAGCGCTCGGCGCCGCCCTCGCGCCAGGCCAGATTCGAGTAGCTGCGCAGCAACTGCACGACGAGCAGGGTCGTGAGCGACTCGACCGCGAGCCGGCCGCCGACGCCATCGGTTTGGAGCTCGTCGCGCAGCGCCAGCACCAGCCGCTCCAGCTGCGGGTCACGCGCGCGAAACTGGCTGGTCAGCTCTAGCCGCTCGGGCGCTGCGATCCCCGCTTCGGCAGCCACCTGCACCAGTGTCTGCTATGGAATGCGGAGCCGAAGCAGGCTGAGCGTGCTATCCTAGTGGCAGCGGGTCTCCATACCGGCGGGCGCCAGCAGCAGATCGCTAGCGCCCACATGCTGCTCATCCAGCTTGCCATCGCGCCGCTGCACCATGCGCACTGGCTGGCCGAGCAGCAGCAGCGTGTACTCATCGATGGCTGGCACTTCGTGATCGGCGGCTGGCCGCTGGTGCTGCTCAAGCACTAGTGGCGTCCGGGCATGGCCGCGGTTGGACATGAGCACCTGCTCTGGGGGCGTCGCCGGCCGCCGCTGATCGGCGGTGGACGCTGCTGATGGACGTACAATCGGCTGCATGAGCATACCTTATGCTCGGAGCGTCACAGTATAGTATAGGCGGGTTACGTCACATTCGCCTGAGCGCGGCTGCCCGGCTGAGGCGGCTGCCCGGTAATGGAGTAAATGCGGCGATAGCCTCGGGCGATGGATCGCTGGCCAAAAAGCCGAGCAGGTGGCTGGCGCACCCCCGCACGCTTGCCCTTCGCCAAAACTGCGGCTTGACGGCGGCGCTCGCCGGCGTATACTCAAACGTGTTAGCGTCGATCCCGCACTCACCTGGAGTCATCACCATGCCGCTGCTTCGCCGCCTTCCATGGCTCGCCATCGTCGCGCTGTGCCTTACGCTGCCGCCGTCGCCGCCAGCAGTGCTCGCCGCCGTCTCGCTGCCGAGCCCGCTGCTGTTCGTCACGCAGGTGCCAAACGCATCGACGTTCGCCAGCATCGGGGCGACGTTCGGCGACCAGCTCGCGGGCGTGGCCGATGCCCCGCGCGGCGGCGACCTGTGGATCCGCTACCCGGACGGCGCGCTCAAGAACCTGACCGCCGCCGCCGGCTACGGTAGCGCTGGCGCGTTCCAGGACGCCTCCGCCATCGCCGTGCGCGATCCCGCCGTCTTATGGGATGGGACGCGCGCGCTGTTCAGCATGGTCGTCGGCGCGCCGACCAAACGCTACGAGGTGGCGACGTTTCACTGGCAGCTGTACGAGGTCAGCGGGCTTGGGCAGAGCCAGACGCCGGCGATCAGCAAGGTGCCGAACCAGCCGGCGAGCTACAATAACATCAGCCCGATCTATGGCAGCGACGGCCGGATCATCTTTGTCAGCGACCGGCCGCGCGGCGGCGACGCCCACCTCTACCCGCAGTTCGACGAGTACGAGCTGGCGGCGGTCAACACTGGTCTGTGGAGCCTGAACCCGGCCAGCGGCGATCTGTTTCTGCTCGACCACGCGCCGTCTGGCGATTTCACGCCAATCATCGATAGCTACGGCCGGGTGATCTTCACCCGCTGGGACCATCTCCAGCGCGACCAGGAGGCCGACGCCGACGCCGATGCGGTGGCGGCGGGCGATCCGCCGGTCTACGGCACCTTCAACTACCGCAGCGAGGCGGCCGGCGCGACGTACACCTACGGCGACCGCGCCGAGGTCTTCCCCGAGCCACGCTCCAGCCGCACCGATCTGCTCGCTGGCACCAACATCGTCGGCCATACCTTCAACGTCTTCAGCCCGTGGCAGATGAACGAGGACGGCACGGCGGCCGAGACGCTCAACCACATCGGCCGGCAGGAGCTGGGTGTTTACGCCGAGCGCAGCTTCGACGATGACCCCAACTTGACCTACCTGCCGGGCGGGCAGCGGGCCAACACCTACCAAATCGGCGGCGACGGCGGGCTGTTTCAGATCGCGGAGAGTCAGACGACGCCAGGTCTGTACTACGCCACCAACGCTGCCGAGTTCGGCACCCACGCCGCCGGCCAGATCGTCACGCTCACCGGCGCGCCGACGCTCAACGCCGATCAGATGGTGGTCACGCCGATCACCCCGCCATCCACCCGCTCGACGAGCGATACCCCGAGCGCCGACCACTCGGGATTTTCGCGCGACCCGCTGCCGCTCAGCGATGGCCGGCTCGTGGTGGCGCACGCCGCGACCACCCGCCAAGACGCCAACGATGGCACCACCGCCAGCCCGACATCGCGCTACGATTTCCGGTTGAAGCTGCTGGCGGCGGGGGCCGGCGGCTACCAGCAGCCGGGCGCGGCGCTGACCGACGGCATCAGCAAGACGGTGCGCTTCTGGAGCCCCGATGAAGATGTCCTCTACAGCGGGCCGCTGTGGGAGCTGAGCCCGGTGGAGGTCCGTGCCAGAGCGCTGCCGCCGCGCCGCGCGCCATCGCTGCTAGCGCCGGAGGCCGCCGCATTCGCCGAGGCGGGCGTCGACCCGGCAGCATTCCAGGCGTATCTGCGGCAGCAGAATCTGGCGCTGACGATCTCGCGCAATGTGACGGTGCGCGACGATGCCGACCGGCAGCAGCCGTTCAACCTGCGGGTGCCTGGTGGCACGCAGACTATCGGCGCGGGCGGCAAGATCTACGATGTGGCGGCGATGCAGTTCTTCCAGGCCGATCTCCTGCGCGGCAAGGGGCTATACCAGGCCAACGCGACACCAGATCCGGGGCGCAGGGCGCTGGCCCAGCCGCTCCATGAGCCGGCGGCGCAGCGGGTCAACGCGGCGCTGGCCGGGGCCACGGCCGGCAGCGTGACGCTCGGGGGCGATGGCTCGATGGCGGCGGTGGTGCCGGCCCGCCGCGCCATGACCTGGCAGCTGACCAGCGGGGCTGGCGTGCCAGTGGTGCGCGAGCGGATCTGGGTCACATTCCAGCCTGGCGAGATGCGGGTCTGTGCCTCGTGCCACGGGCTCAACGGTGCCAGCCAGAGCGGCGGCAGCGAGCCGACCAACACTCCGGAGGCGCTCGTCGCGCTGCTGCGGGCCTGGAAGCAGAGCGGCGGCGCCGCCGCCCCGCCGCCCCGGGTCTACCTGCCGCTCACGACGCGCTAGTGGATTGACGATTGGGAAATTGACAATTGGCGAGTGCCACTGTTGGGCCTGCGGCAGCATGGAACATTCTCTTTTTGCTGCTGCGCAACTCCGCTGCACAGCAGCAAAAAATGCTTCCATAGGCGCGCAGCGCTCGTGCGCAGCGCACAGTGGGGTTCGGAGGCGCAGCCCCCGAGAACTTCCCCTCTTTAGCTCCGAAAGAAAAGCATGCTCACATTCGAGCGCGCCGGTGTCGCAGACGCCGAGGAGTGGGTGCCGGTGCAGGTCGCCGCGTTTCGCAGCGACGCGCTGCGCTACCCGAATGTCGAGACCAGCGGCCCGCCAGGCCACGACTCGCTATCGCACGTGCGGGAGTATCTCGCCGCCGATGCGTGCTACGCCATCCGCGAGAACGGCCAGCTGATCGGCGGGATCGT
>JAYUUK010000021.1:0-2200 GCA_043754595.1 Roseiflexaceae bacterium
ACGCGGGTCGCGCTCAGCAATGTCTCGATCAGCCTGATCCCCGTGGCGGAGATCTTCTTCGACCTAGGCGGCAATGCCGAGAACGGCCAGCCGAAGATCTACACCAGCTACATCTACGGCTTCGAGCGCCAACTCCCCGGCGACCAGCGCTTTCTGAACTGGGATCGGATCATCGCCATCGCGCTGGCGGCCGTCGTCGTCCTGGCTATCGTCATCGCCATCGCGCTGGCCGCGCTGGCTCGCTGACGCGCGCCACCGCCCCGCACGGGCGAAGCAGCGCCTGCCATCCAATCCCGCAGGCGATCGATCCGGCGCGCTTCGCCCCTCCTGCATTGCCCCGCGCCTTCACCACCGCCGCGATACATCGTCCCGAGGCGCACCATCTGAAGCTTGCGCGCAGCTTCACAAAGTGGTACACTGACAAAGGTGTTATGAAATGGAGCGTTATGTCTCAGGTCCGCCGCAAACTCGATGATACCCTGCTCTTCGCCCTCCTCGACGATGGAGGGTTCGGTGTGTCATTGCGGCCGAGATCGTTGTTGAGGCGGTAGCACACGCTCCGTCACATCGCTGTTCGCGGCCTGCTCCAGTTTTGGAGAGGTCGTTTTTTATGCCCGGCGTCCGTCTCGACGGCGTCGCCCAGGAGATTGAGTATGGTTATTCGCATGATTATGTCGATACTGCGCGGGGTTTACCGGATGAGCCGGCTGGCGGACTCGCACCCGATGGTACTGAGCATCATGCCAGGTGTCCAGCGCGAGACGCAGCGCGGCTGGTAGGATGCGAAAACGGCGGCGGGGCGCGAGCCTGCGCCGCCGCTTTTGCTAGAGCTGGGTGTTGAGGAGTTTGAGCGGCATCCCGATGAAATTACTGAGGTGGCGCAGCGTCAGCGCCCTGGTCTCGAACTGCGGCCAGTGGCCGGCTTTGGGCAGCACCTGGAGATTGGCGCGCGGCCACTTCTCGGCGATCAGGCTGGCGTCGCGCAGCGGCACGGTGTTATCTTCGAGCCCCCAGACCACCAATGTCGGCGTCGTCACCCGATCGAGCGCATCGGTCAGGTCGTGGGCGCGCATCGCCCAGTAGCACTCGGCGCGCACCTTGCCCTGCCCCACCCGCCGCACATCGAAGCGGATGCGCTCATAATCCTGTTGCGCGATGCCGCTACGGTCGGCGAACGACACCGGGCGCATCAGCCGGTCGGTGATGCCGCTGAGGTACGGCTCGAGCGCGCCGATCACCCGCCCGGCCACCTCGAACCGCTCCAGCGTCGTGATCGGCAAGATCGAAAGGTTGATCTGCGTCGAAAGTCGGCCGGTGATCGTCGGGCAAAGCAGCACCATGCGCTCGATCAGCTCGGGCGAGCGGCCGGCGATGGTGGTGGCGATCATGCCGCCCATCGAGTGACCGATCAGCAGCGCCGGCCGATCCGTGAGCTTGCGCATGAGCGCGACGATCAGATCGACGTAGGCATCGATCGTGACCCGCGCCGGCAGCCGCGGCGAATCCCCGTAGCCCGGCAGATCGACGGCGACACAGCGGTAACGCTTGAGCGAGTCGAGCAGCGGCGACATGGCGTACCACGAGCTGGACCAGCCGTGGATGAGCAGCGCGAGCTGGCCGCGTGGGTTGCCGCTCTCGTGGACGTGTATCTGCTGCCCGTTCACCTCATAGAAGCGCAGCGGGTCCGATGCTGGCTGAGGCTCGCCGCTCGCCGCGAGCTCATGGGTGCGTGCGGCGCGCATCGTCTGAGCGCGGGCGCGGATATCGCGGAAGTGATCGTTCTCGGTGATCTGACGCACCTGCTGGCCGCGCTTGGCCTCGTCGATCTCGATCCGCAGATCCTCAATCTGGCGCATCAGCCGCTGCTCGCGGTCGTAGCCCGAGAGCGCGGCGGCGGCGAGCATCGAGAGCGACTCGATCATCGGCAGCATGCTATCGGCGAAGTCGATGACCTCACCGGTGCGCTGGTCGATGGCGTTGATCAGCTGGAGCACGCCGTTGACCCGCCCGATCTCATCGCGCAGCGGCACGGTCAGCACCGAACGGGTGCGATAGCCGGTGCGGGCGTCGAAGGCGCGGGTGCCGGAGAAATCGAACGACTGATCGTTGTAGGCGTCTGCGGTACAGTACGAGCGGGCGGTGATGGCGGTGTGCGTGACGACGTAGCGGTCATTTGGCGCGCCGCGCTCATCGCGCATGG
>JAYUUK010000022.1:0-6467 GCA_043754595.1 Roseiflexaceae bacterium
GCCCCCACACCCCCGCTGGATGAAGAGTTGAAAATGCGATTGCCCTGCTAGGAGCGGCCGACGATCGGCTGGATGAAGATCAGATCCTCGTCGCGCTGCGGCCGCAGGAAGTCGAAGTCGCACCCTTCGTCTGGCTGCAGCACGTGCTCGCGATACAGGCGCGGGTAGCCGCGTCGGTGCTCGGAGACCGGCGCATGCCAAGCTTCGCGGCGCCGCGAAAGCTCGTCATCGGATACCAGCAGCGTGAGCTGCCGCTGCGCCAGATCGATGGCGATCCGGTCGCCGTCGCGCACCAGCGCCAGCGGGCCGCCGATCGCCGCCTCGGGCGTGATATGCAGCACCACCGTCCCCGAGCTTGTCCCGCTCATGCGCGAGTCGCTCAGCCGCACCAGATCGGTGATGCCTTGGGTCAGCAGCTTTTTTGGCACCGGGATGGAGCCCCACTCGGGCAGCCCCGGCACCCCCACCGCCCCGGCATTGCGCAGCACGAGCACCGAGTCGGCCGTCACCGGCAGCTCGGGGTCGTCGATCCGCTCCAGCATCTCCTGATACGAGTCGAAGACGATTGCTGCGCCGGTGTGCCGCAGCAGCGCCGGCGATGCGGTGCTGGCGCGGATGAGCGCCCCGCGCGGCGCGAGGTTGCCGGTCAGCACGGCGAGCCCCTCGGCCCCGTACAGCGGCGAGTCGAACGGACGGATGGCGCTGGCGGGCACGGGTGGGGCGATGGTAGTGCCGAGCGGCTGGCCGGCCACGGTGAGGCATGTCCTGTCGATCAGACCGCCGAGCGCGCCGAGCAGCGCCGGCACGCCGCCGGCATCGTCAAAAGCCGCCATCAGCTGTCTGCCGGCCGGCTGGATATCGGCGAGCACCGGCGTGATGCGCGCCGCCGCCTCGACATCGGCGAGCGCGAGCGGGACGCGCAGCCGGCCGGCAATCGCGAGCAGATGGATGACCGCGTTGGTCGAGCCGCCGACGGCCAGGAAGGCGTGGAGCGCATTGGCAAATGCGCTGCGGGTCATGATCTGCGACGGCAGCAGTTGCTCGCGCACCAGACCCACCGCCCGTCTGCCGCTCGCCTCGGCCGCAGCCAGCCGCCGCGCATCGCTGGCGGGGATCGCCGCCGTCCCCGGCAGCTGCATCCCGATCGCCTCGGCGATCACCGCCATCGTCGAGGCCGTGCCCATGGTGTTGCACGTCCCTGCGCCGCACGAGTAGCATGCCTCGACCGCCTCCCAGTCGGCGGCGCTGATCGTCCCGGCGCGGAAGGCGTCCAGGTAGCGCCAGAGATCGGTGCCCGAGCCGATCTCGGTGCCGCGCCAGCGCCCGGTCAGCTTGGGGCCGGCGCAGATCTGGATGGCCGGGAGGTTGGCGCTCGCCGCCGCCATCAGCTGCGCTGGGGTGGTTTTGTCGCAGCCGGAGATCAGTACCACGCCATCGAGCGGGTAGGAGCGCAGCACCTCCTCGATCTCCATCGCCAGCAGGTTGCGGTACAGCATCGCGCTCGGCTTCATCAGCTCCTCACCGAGCGAGAGCGTGGTGAATTCGAGCGGGACGCCGCCGGCGGCGATCACCCCGCGCTTGGCGGCCGCCACCAGCGCCGGGTAGGTCAGGCTACAGTTGTTCAGCTCGCTGAAGCCGTTGGCGATGCCGATCACCGGCTTGCCGGCGAAGAACTCCGGCGTCCACCCCAGCGTGCGCAGGACCGACCGGCTCTGCGGCCCGATCTCGTCTCGCCCCTCGAACCACGCCGCGCTTCGTAGTTGCATGCCAAACCCCGTCTTGTATGGCGTTCGCCTGTTTCGCCGCCATTATAGCACCGGATGTCAAGCGTCAGCACGCATAGCGTATACAGAAAAAACAGCTTAATCGCCTTGGCGGCCTCCGCCAGGTAGCGTTTCGGCACGATTTCGTCAAAAAAAAGGTCTTCTCGCAATATCTATGGCGAAT
Organism: Roseiflexaceae bacterium; assembly: GCA_043754595.1. GTDB lineage: Bacteria > Chloroflexota > Chloroflexia > Chloroflexales > Roseiflexaceae > JAYUUK01. The sequence goes on from JAYUUK010000022.1 coordinate 1,948, forward strand.
ACAGCTTGACATCCGGCTGAACTCGTGTATACTCGCATACAAACGCACACACAGAGCGGAAGGTCTCATGGCGCTACTCCAACCCGTCGCCGTCGGCAAATCGCCGCGCTACCGCGAGGCGGCATACATCGCTATCAAGGATGCGATCCTCTCCGGTCGGCTCGACCCACACCTGCCGCTCGTCGAGGAGCAGCTCGCCGCGATGCTCGCCATCAGCCGCACGCCGGTGCGCGAGGCGCTCGCCATCCTTGAGCACGAGGCGCTGATTGGGTCGCGCGGCGGGCGCGGGCTGTACGTCGCCGCCGTCACCCGCGAGCAGTTCGTCTCGATGTTTATCGCCAACGAGACGGTCGAGCCGTATCTGGTCCGCCGCGCCGCGCTGCTCATCACCGCCGATCAGATCGCCGTGCTCGAGCGGATGATCATCGAGGCGCGGGCCGCCGTCGGCCGCGGCGATTTCCCCGGGTTTCTGCGAGCGTCGCGCGGTTTCCACGGCGGCGTCGGCGAGGCAGCCGGCAACCCGCCGCTCGCCAGCTTCGTGATCCGCAACGAGGAGCGCACCGATATGTACCTGCTGAGCGCCGATAAGGCGGTGGACCGGGCCACGATCGAGGTCTCGAACGATGAGCACGCCGCGATCCTCGGCGCGATCGCCGCGCGCGACCCCGAGTCCGCCGCCAGGCTCGCCGTCTACCACGCGCAGTCGCTGCGCGATCGGCTCGGCGATCTGTTCGGGAGCTGAGTCTCTGGATCTCTGACTTCATAGAGGAGCGGTATGAATCTCACAGCGCAGCAGACTGAGCTCGCCGCGCGCGCCGAGCGCGTCATCCCAGGCGGGGTCAACTCGACGAACCGGCGGCTGCCGTGGCCGCTCGCCGTCACGCACGCCGCTGGCGCCTACTTCACCGACGCCGATGGGGGGCGCTATCTGGACTACCACGCCGCCTTCGGGCCGCTGATCCTCGGCCACAACCACCCCGAGGTCAACGCCGCGGTCCGCGCCATCACCGAGCGGCTCGATATCATCGGCGTCGGCGTGACCGATATTGAGGTCGAGCTCGCCGAGCTGCTGGCGCGCCACATCCCATCCGCCGAGCGGGTGCTGCTGACCAACTCCGGCTCCGAGGCCACCTACGCCGCGCTGCGCCTCGCCCGCGCGGTCACCGGCCGTAGCAAGATCGTCAAGTTCCAGGGCACCTACCACGGCTGGCACGACGCGGTGCTGATGAATGTGATCAGCGCGCCGGAGAAGATCGGCCACCACGATCCGCTCTCGCTCGGGATGCTGCCGCAGGTAGTCGAGCAGACGATCGTGCTGCCGTTCAACGATATCGAGGCGTTCACCGAGGCCATCCAGCGCGACGGCGAGCAGATCGCCGCCGTGATCGTCGAGGTCATCCCGCACAACATCGGCTGCGTCCTGCCGCGCCCCGGCTTCCTAGCAGCGCTGCGCGAGCTGACCCGCGCCCACGGCATCGTGCTAATCTTCGATGAGGTGATCACCGGCTTCCGCCACGGGCTCGGCGGCTACCAGGCGATCGCCGGGGTCACGCCGGATCTGAGCACGTTTGCCAAGGCGATGGCCAACGGCTACCCGATCGCCGCGCTGGTAGGCAGGGGTGAGCTGATGGACCGCTTCGGCCCTGGCGGCGGGGTGGTCTTCGCGGGCACCTACAACGGCCACCCGGTCGGCGTCGCCGCCGCGCTGGCCACCATCGCGCTGCTGGAGCGCGAGCCGATCCACGCCCACTGCTTCGCGCTGGCCGAGCGGGCGGCAGACGGCATCCGCGCCATCGGGCGCGAGCTCGGCGTGCCGCTCCAGGTGGCGCAGTTTGGCTCAGTCTTCGTCCCCTATTTCTTCGATGGCCCATTGGAAAACTACACCGATATGCTCGCCAATGATACGGCGCGCGATGTCTTCTTCCGCAGCGCGATGTGCGAGCGCGGGGTATTCATGCTTCCCACCGCGCTCAAGCGTAACCACGTCAGCGCCGCCCATACCGAGGCAGACATCGACCGCACGCTCGAGCTGGCGCGCGAGATCCTGCGTCAGCTTCCGGCCTGATGACCTGCGGCCGAGAGCGAACTGGGGGGCTCGGCCCTTCGCGACTGCACGCCCAAGGAGCGCCAATGAAGCGTCTGGAACATAAGGTCTGCATCATCACCGGGGCGGCGTCTGGCATCGGCCGCGGCGCGGCGCTGCTGTTCGCCGAGCACGGCGCGCGACTGATCGCGGTGGACCAGGACGAAGCCGGGCTGGCATCGCTGGCCGCCGAGCTCGGCGCTGGCTGCGAGCTGCTGTGCCACACCGGCGATATCGCCGACGCAGCGCTGCCGGCCGCGCTGGTGGCCAGCACGCTCGAGCGCTTTGGCCGGATCGATGTGCTGTTCAACAACGCCGGGATCATGCCGACCGGCGATATGCTCGGGTTCGAGCGCGCGCTGTGGGAGCGGGTGCAGGCGGTGAATGTGACCGCGATGTTCGCGCTGTGCCAGGCGGCGCTCCCCACCATGCTGGCGCAGGGTGCGGGCGCGATCGTCAACACCTCATCGGTGATGGCCACGCTGACCGAGCCTGGATACGAGGCCTACACCACATCGAAGGCGGCGGTGATCGGGCTGACTAAAGCTATCGCCGTTTCGTACGCCACCCGCGGTATCCGCTGCAACTGCGTCTGCCCCGGCTGGGTCGATACGCCGATGAACCGCAAGCTGGCCGACGATCTGGGCGGGCTGGAGCAGCTGACGCCCCTTATCCTGCGGCAGCAGCCGCTCGGGCGCATGGCTTCGGTGCGCGAGGTGGCGCACGCCGTGCTGTTTTTGGCATCTGATGAGGCGAGCGCGGTCACCGGCAGCGCGCTGTACGTCGACGGCGCGGCCTCGGCGGCGATCTAAAAGGAGCACCAATGGCAACGATCGCGATCATCGGCGCTGGGAGCGCGGTGTTCTCCATGAGCATCGTGCGCGACATGTGCCTGACGCCGGCGCTGGCCGGGAGCCGGGTGACGTTTATGGACATCGACCAGGCGCGGCTCGATGGTATCCACCGGCTCGCCGAGCGCTACGCCGCCGAGATGGGGGTGGCGCTGGAGCTACACAAGACCACCGACCGCGCCGAGGCAATGGCCGGCGCCGACGTGGTGGTCAACGCCGCGCTGGTGGCCGGGCACCACCGGCTGCGCGCCGGCTGGGATGTGGCCAGACGCTATGGCTATCGCTGGGGCGGCAGCCTACACATCATGCACGACGAGGCCTACTGGGTTAACTTTTTCCAGTATCGGCTGTTCGAAGGCATCATCGAGGATATGCTGCGGATCTGTCCGCAGGCCACCTACATCCAGAGCGCTAACCCGGTCAAGGCCGGCATCACCTACCTGGCGCGGCGCTACCCGCAGGCCAAGATCGTCGGGCTGTGCCACGGCTACGGCGGCGTCTACGATATTGCCCGGCGGCTGGGGCTGGATCGCGCCGGGCTGGAGTTCGAGGTGCCAGGCGTCAACCACTTCATCTGGCTGACCAAGCTGACCCACGGCGGGCGCGATGCGATGCCGCTGCTGGACGCCTGGATCGCCGAGCGCGGCCCCGAGATTTGGGCGCGCGGCGGCGGCGGCTACGGTGAGCTTAACCCGAAGAAGTGCGACCTGTACGGGCGGATCGGCGCGTTCCCGGTGGGCGATACCGCCGGCGATGGTGGCGGCAGCTGGGGCTGGGAGTACCACGTCGACGATGCCACCGAGGCGCGCTGGCAGGAGCAGCCAGGCCGTTTCTGGAATGCCTTCTTCACCGGCGGCGAGCACGAGGTGGCCGAGATCGCGCGCTTCGGCGCAGACCCGACCACGCGGGTGACCGAGCGCTTCCCGCCCACGCCATCGGGCGAGAGCATCGTTCCGCTGATCGAGGCGCTGACCACCGACGCCACGCACCGCATCCTGGTCAACATCCCCAACCGCGGCGCGCTGCTCCCCGGCGTCCCCGAAGACTTCCAGGCTGAAGTCTGGGCCGACGTCGACCGCCACGGCATCCACGGCCGCCCGAGCGGCGAGCTGCCGCCGGCCGCGCTGGCCTACACGCTGCGCGACTGCGTGGTGCCGACCGAGCTGGAGCTGGCGGCCTACGAGCGCGGCCGGCGCGACCTGCTGCTTGAGCTGATCATGCTCGACCCGTGGACCCGCAGCGTGGCGCAAGCGCGCGCGCTGCTCGACGATATCGCGGCGATGCCGTGGCACGCGGAGCTGCGCGACCACTATCGCTAGCCTATGCGTCAACAGTCCTACGTGCGTTGTCAACGCGCGCAGCGCACGGCGGAGGGGTAGGGGCGCAGCCCCTTCTCCCTTTCTACTCGCGTAGGATTGGTATAGTCTGGGTATTTACCGGAAAAGAAGGAGATCGACCATGGAAGATTCCATCACCAGGCGGCGGTTCCTCCAACTGAGCGCGGCGGCCGGCGGCGCAGCGGTGCTCGCGGCCTGCGGCGGCACCCCGGCGGCGAACACCGCCCCGACCGCCGCAGCTGCGGCTGC
>JAYUUK010000023.1:0-19588 GCA_043754595.1 Roseiflexaceae bacterium
CCTGACATATTGGTCCAAACGAGCCAACTCTCGCCCCGAGCACTGCGCTCGGTGGGAATAAGCGCGCGTGATGTTCGGGCACTCACAGTGCGTCGCCCTGACGCGATCAGGCCGCAGCCATTCAGCGAGGACATGGTGAGCTCGTACTGGTACGGCGAGCCGTCCACCGGCAACCTTATGTATAGGGCGGGTGCCGAATCGGAGCCGCAGCACATGCGTCGGCTTGCTCACTCCAGCGCCGCCTACCCAGTCTCAGCAGTAGCGATCCACCTGAATCGTGACGTCGGCATACGCTACCGCCTGAATGATGAGCACCCCACGCTCCGGCGCGATCCATTTGCGCACCAACTCATCAGCAAGATCGAGCTCCACAGCGATCTTGCCGACAATATGAGCCTGGTCAGTGTGCGTCGGATCATTCTCGGCAGCTCCTACACGCTCAAGTTTCATCAAGCCGTCGATGAGGAGTTCAGCGCGGTGGCAGGCTTCTGCCGCAGCGAGAGCGACCCCAGTCCCGTCGCGCTGGGGTACGAGATCGAGACGGAGGGAGTGTGTTTCACGGTTAAGGATGCCCCCCTCGCTCAGTTCACCCCATCGGCGCACGTGCAGGCGGCAGTGATGGCGCAGGCGGTCCGCTACCATCACGTTGCCCAACTGACTGAGGGTGGTGCCAACTTCTTTGCCGCAGATAATCTCACCGCCGCGTTGCTGACAGTCGCCGATCTGTGGCGCTCACGCGATGGCCAGACGCTCGACGTCATTGAGCAGCGGTTCGTCATTGGCAACCCAAACTTCGATCATGATCTCGCCTGGGCGCTGACCACGATCCACCGCCTCTCGACCCGCAAGCAAGAGGCGGTCAAGCGTCTACTGAGCGGCGAGTCCGATACGACGGTGCGCAGCTTCGTCCAGACGTATGTCAAGGTGCATCGCTGTGGTGACCTGTACGCGCGTCATCTCCGCGACACGCTACGTCTCAGCCTCACGGTAGCGCTGAAGCAAGTGGCGCAGGAGGTGGCTGGCGTTGAGGCGCTGAGCTACATTGCGGCGTGGACCGAGTTAGAGTCGGACTACGAGGGTCGGGCGCAGCCAAAGATCTGGCTGTACGAGATCGGCATGGGTGGTATTGGCGTGATGCGCGCGACCCACGAGCGTCTCCTTCATGACCCGCAGCGCTTCTGGTCCGACCTCGCCGCCAAGGCTGCGCGCTGTACCACGGCCCAGGAGGAGCGGATGCTGCGCCTGCTCTTGGCGCAGCCATTGGCATGGCTTGCCGAGTGCGAGCAATTGGTTGGGGCGGCGCTCGCCGCTCGTAGTTCGCTCGATCGTCAGCGAGCGCTGGCGGCGTTGCTCGCCGAAGTGCGTCGCCAACTCCGCGTGCCCGTAGCGCAGAGGCACGTGCGCGCGATCCTGCGCGTCTTCGCCGCAGACTATGAGGCGGCGGGCGCGGAGTCGATCGGGGCCTGGCAGCTGTACTGGGAGATCAACACGCAATTACTGCCCGAGTGCGCCGCCGATCTCGGTCGCACGCCCTCATTTGCCGAGGCCAGCGCGATGATCGCGCTCGCCGTACAGGCCCCTGCCGGGGCGCAGCGCGCCCCCAACCTCGCGGCCCTGCTTGCGGTCTACCGCAGCGAGTATGGCCCGCCGCCGGGTAGTGCGCGGGAGCAGATACGCTACGAGAGCGACGTCACGCAAGCGCTCCAGTCCGCGATCGAGCGCAGACTGTTAATCACCTGCCAGGGCTGCTGCCCCAACTGCCTCGACGATAAGAGCGGGGACGTCGTGTCGCCGAGCAGCGCGCGCCTGCTGCTCAGCCGCGATCTCATGGCAGAGTGGATTCGCTGGGCTCGGCGTGATGTGACGCTCACGATCGCAGGGGCTTCGGGCATTGCGACGATCGCAGAGGAGATCGCGGCCGTCTTTATGCGTGGCGTCGACGCCGCGTATCTGCGCGCGCCCGCATCGCAGCTTGACGCAATCTGCCGCGCCATAAGCTACCTATCTGACGCCGGCGTCGAGTTGCTCACACGGCTGGCCTATCCAATGATCAGCGATTTGCACACTACGTATGCTGACGATCGCTCCGAGCCGATGGTCGATGTGACGATTCGCCTGGTTGTATGAGGCACGCATGGGAACGATGCTGACGACGCTGCCGAGCGGGCAAACCGTGTTCTACAACTTTTTGATCAACGAGGTCGTAGCGTCTCAGGTGACCGACGATCACATCTTCTGGTGTGTCTCGCCGTGGATCACAGACTTTTCGATCGACCGTCCGCACCGTGCGCCGCTCGCGGAGATCGTCGCTACGCGCGGCGACGATCTCCGGCTCTTCGATCTGCTGCTCCAGATGGCGGGCAACGGTGGGCAGGTGCGGATCGTGACGGGGCGCGATGAGACCTACTACGGCCCGCTCCGGGCGCTTGAGCGCCGCAGCGTGCAGATCCAGGTGCGCCGTTCCGACCGACTGCACGCCAAGCTCTACGTTGGGCGCTACGGAACACTCGATGGATCAATGAATATGACTGCCAGCGGTATTGGCCACAACCTTGAGCGCTACACCTACAGCCACGATGAGCGACGGATAGCTGAGGCCCGCCGCCAGGCCGACGAGATATTCACACAGGCGGTGTCGCTATGACCGTCCAGATACGCCACCAGATGTCGCCGAATCCGCGTGACCCGCGTCAGGTGCGCGTCTTCATGGAATGTCTCCACGACATGCACGCTGAGGCAGCGCACCGAGCCATGGGCAGCCACTTTGCCGTGAGCAAGTTGATGGCCTCGGTTAAGCCGAACTTTTCACACTTCGTTTATGTTACTGCGAGCCAGGGGGATGTGGAGTCGCGCTGGCCGGACGTTGAGCGCGACGCAGCGCGCGCGACTGGCACCACGCCGCCGAACGCCGCCCCAGGCATCCGGCCAGGCGTACGAGCAACCGCCGACGGGCCGCCGCTTATGCCACTTACCCAGTGGTCGCGGGCGCTTGAGCGCAACGTCGTCACGCTCCGACAGGAGATCACCCGCGCCACACGCCAACCACAACCGGAGCGCAGCGTTGTCTCGCTGAGCCATGCGGTGGTCTCCTCAGCCGATGCGGCGGCGGTCGTCGCTGAGCTGCAGCGCCAGGGGATGACCGGAGGCACGCTACTGCGCGCCCAGATCGCGCTGTATGGGCAGGCGCGCGACCACGCGCGGGTCATCGAACTCTGCCTGCAGCAGCGCGATATCGTGCTTGGGCTCCCCCTCTCCGGGAAGTATGTCGAGCTGATTCTCCGCGCCTTTGAGGTAGCCGCCGCAGATCCGTCGATCCGCGATCGGGGCATCAATCTGGTGCGCGAGATGCTTCCTGAGCTTGACCGTATCCGCCAGGGCAATGCGGTACGCCGATTACTTATTGAACTGACTGGCCGTGGGTCAACTGATCATGGTATCTCCGCGCCGGTGCCTGACCAAACGCTGCCTGACGTACTCGTCTCGCTTATAGGCGTTGCACCCGCTGAGCGTACCGTCCAACTTGAATCCATTCGCGCTGACCACCCCCAGTCCCCCGAGGTGCTCTTGGCGCTTGCCGAGGCCCGTGAGAGCAGCGGCGATCGTGATGGTGCGCTGGATGCGTTTATGGCCGTGCCGATGGACACTGCGCAGCGCCTCGTTGCTCAGCGTGGCATCATGCGTCTCCTCATCGCAGCGGGGCGCTACGGGGATGCGCGGGGTGAGGTTGCCGAGGAGGAGGTTGACCCTTACCTGCGCGGGATGCGTGGTATCGCGCTCTATCGCTTGGGCGAGCGTGAGAAGGGCCTCGACCTGCTCGAGAGCGTCTGGCTTGAGGACGAGCGCAGCACCGAGATCGCGCTGCCACTTGCACAGATCTGGCGATCGCATGGCCGCGATGCCGACGCACTCAGTGCCTATCTATTGGTCTACGATGTGTACCCCGATCTGCTGAGCGGTGACGAGCCCGCCTACCTCCTGGTTTGGGCGGATGTCATGGGTGCAGCGCTGACGGCAACACAATCATATGACCTTGCGTCGCGCTACTTCAGTTCGACTGACGCCGGCCGAGATCCACAACTCGCACGCGATGTGCTGACGAAGATGCGAGAGAGCACGCTGCCTGGCTCGACTGAGTGGAGGCAGGCGAGCGCCGATCTCCTTGAGAACCTAGCGCTCGCCAATGATCCCGAGACAATTGCTACACTTTTCGCCGGCCAGCGGCAGTTCGCAGCGGGACGCCAGATCACCTGGGAGCAGCACGCAGCACTCGTGGAGGGGATCGAGATCTTCATCGATGGGCTCGCAGCGCTGCGACCCGCGATTGTTGGTGAGTACCAAGCCATCGCGCAGCACGAGATCGCGCAGAGCCTGCGTGCCAACTCGGCTTCACCTGCCTACCTTGCCGATGTGCGGCGGGCGCTGCATTTCCTTGACCGTCATGCCGCCGATGAGCTCCAGGCATACGAGGCGCACGAGCGCGCCGCTCTGGCTGCACGTAATATGCTGCTGCCACCGGTCGAGGTGGCAGCAAGCGCCGATCTTTCCAGTCTGCGGCTCGCGCTCGTGGGCGGGCATAGTGCCACGCGCCGTGAGGTTGAGCGCACACTTCGTGAGGAGTATGGTCTTAACGCATATGCCGAGGTCGCCCCATCGAGCGAGGCACACATTGATCGCGAGCGGGTGCGCGAGCAGATCGCCGATGCAGACCTTGTGGCGGTGGTGACTGGCTACACTGGCCACGATCTCACCGGCATCGTTCGGGATCTCGATGCTGATGGTCTACTCACTGGCCGCGTGCTGTGGCTCCCATGTCGCGGAAAGAGCGGCGTGGTTCGCGAGATTGTGCGCGCCGCGCAGCCGCAGCGCGCGGGGGCGTAGCGATGGCAAAGCTTCGACAGCTAAAAGATGGCTCAAGCTACTATATTAGGAGCCGTCGCCCGAACTATGTCACTTGGACGGTACGACCTGCTGGCGTCGAATATCTTAAACTCTGTGGGATCGAGGTCGACTCGGAGATTGCACAACCCCAATTCCAGTATCTCCAAGATCACAAGCTAGTATTTACCGGTGGTAGCGGTGTATCTTCGCTAGAGAGTCTGTCTATCGTTTCGGAATCAACTGAGGTTCGGCGCTCACTCCTGAGGTTGCGCCTATGTCTAACCGATCGCTCGTGGAACCTAACGTTATGGGTTCCATCGCTGAGTGTTGTTGACACCACGTCTATCGTTGACCTCTCAGTTACGCTCGCCCCGTGCAAATTGCATATCGATGAGTCGACAGACGTGCTGGCGCTAACGCTGTGGCCAGGATCAGGAGGCATGGCGGTGCCAGTCCCGCCCCACGAGCAACCATATCGCGTTCGTCTCGATGGTCCGTGGCCTCTAGCGCTCCGAGCTACTGAGTGGGCAATTGATGTGGGTGGCATCTCGCACGGCGGCGTGCTATTTGATGCAGAGTCTGGTGATGCGTTCCCTGTGGGGAGCGCACTCGCACCCGATGATGACTATCTGCTACTCCTGCGAGCCGAGCAGGCTGACCACACGCTCAAACAATTACCAAGCAGTATCTATACGCATATTGGAGTACAGGCTGGGTGGAGTGTCTATGTGCTGTGCTTGGGTGAGCTCTCATTCGATCACGTGCAGACCTGGTTTCGGGCGCTTAACTATCGTCTCGCCACACCGAAGTGGCGTACGACGCTCGTTTCACCAGCACAGTGTCTCGCCGCGAATGGCACGCCGATCTATTGGCTCGGCGAGACGCTGGTGCTCGCTATCGTGAGCGCAGAGGAGGGCAAAGAGGGGTCGAAAATTTTCATGAGCGCGTCCCTCAATCGAGTTGGTGATGTTGTTATCGGTGCAGACCGAGATGGTATCATCCCGAGTCACATTGCTGTGCGTCGACGCGAAACGCTATCGCTCGATGATCTCACGGCGATTGTTCCGCCGCTCAGCGTCAATCTCGCTACTGATGGTGTGGTTCAGCGCGCTCACGCCTGGGATGGGAACGTACACACCCTCTCCATTTCACAATCAGTTGCTGCGAACGTCACCGCGACGATCAACTGTCCGACGCGCGTGACCCTCGTCGAACGCTGTGGTGCGAAGGTGATTCGGCATTCAAGCGAAGAGGTGCGAAGGGCGAGCGAACGACTCACGGATATCCTCAAGCGTTCGTCCCTATCTCGCGAGGCCTTGACGATCGAGGTCGATGCCGGATCCTTTGGTGTCGTTCAGATCGCGGTCACGTGCGTCCTGTCAGTGCCAGATCTGGCTGAACAGGTGCAGCGGCAGGCGCGCTGGTTTGTTGCGGCGCTCCGTGCGGCGGATCGATCACAGCCGTGTCTCCCGCTCCCTGCGAGGTGTCGTGCGCAACTACGGCAGTTGGCGAAGTTCAATGGCTGTCAGGCTTTGGCGTATCTCTCGACAGTACCCAGAAATCTTCTTCCGATGGCGCTGCACATTGCTCATAGAACTGAGGTAAAAGCAAATGGTTGACGAACGAGTTATAGATGTGGAGCTTGACCAATTTATCGGGCATATCACAGATATACGGTTAAACTACGCCCGTCTCACACCGCTTGTTCATGTGCGAGCAGGAACCTATGAGCATATTGAGCAACCTCATCTGCTTTTTCCTAATCGGGGGGCTGTATCCTGGCTGGACCGACTCCCACCTGAGGCAGTCAAGGGAAGTCTATGGGTGTTCACACCTAAGGAATTTCCTAACTTCAACTCATCAGATCCGAAACTTGACAGGTTTCGCATTAACTGGGATAGACTCCCTCGACCGCCGATCGATCTTATTTCTATCGATGCTTCCTCTGAAGACGATGCCCTCAGAATACTCAATCGTGGGCTCTCCCTCGCATTTCACCCAACCCCACGCGTTTTTATCGCAATCGGAGGGCAGCGATGGGTTGGCCCTCTGACTTTGGAAAAACGGAACGATCGATGGTGGTTAGATAACCAGGAGCGACAGACGCCCTATCGTGTCGTCGATTCGTCTGGCGAAAACTATCTAATCCAGACATTTATTGACGAGCGGCGTACCTTCTTGCGCCCCGATTTTAAACCAGTCCTCATTGATGAGTGCGACTGGTCACCTGCGGAAGTTGCGATCAAGCGTGCGATTAGATGGGTCACAAGCCACGACGAGACTTTTAAAGCAGCGCACAATTTCACAAACGCCGCACTTCAGGCTGCGACCGAACATCTTACCAGCGCAACTCTTACGGAACAACGTCAGATTGCTCGCGCGCAGTCGTACTTGAGTGAAATCGCTGCGTTTCCGATAAAGGTGAAAGAGTTTCGGGATGAACTATTGAGTCTCCCGAGTGTCAAGCAGCATATTCGAGAAGCGGCTGAGCATGCTCGGGCAGACGCAATCGCGGGCGAGCAGCAGCGGCTCGCCATGCTCCGGGCAGAGCAGACAACGCTCAAAACTGAGCGAGATCAGTTGGCGCAACAGAACGAGGCGCTTCGCCGGAGCGCACAGCATTCCTACGCCGATGAGGTGGCCGCAATACAAGCGAAGATTGTCGGTCAGCAGCACGAGCTTGATGCTATCGCCGCGCAGATCGCCGACCGTCGCGCTTCGCTAAACGCCGAACTCGATCTCGCCGACGCCACGATCCAGGCGAAGATCCGCGACATAACGGCGCAACCCTACACCGCCCTCGCCGATGCACTGATCGTGCGCGCAATGCTTGATGGTGGTCGCATTGATCCTAACCTGCCTTTAGCGGCCGCAGTCAATGCTACTGGCGCGGTGCCGCTGCTCCCTGAGGCAATGTGTGCTCACGGCGTACTGTTGTCGGACGCTCCAAAGGTGAAGAGCGCAATCCAGCGGGCATTTCGATCGCAGGGCTTCAGCAGTCGCTTCGGGTGGATGATTCACAGCATCACAGTAGCGGATGGCCTGCCGCTTATCGTTGGCCCCGATGCCCTCGATATGGCAGAGTGCTACGCCGCCGTCATCGCTGCTGGCCGCGCACTTACCATCCCCATCAGTCCTGCAACGATAGAGCCGACCGACCTGTTGGGACACCTGGATACACAGACAGGGTCATGGCGGCTACACGCCGCTGGACTGCTTGACCTCCTAACAGTGGCAAGCACTCTGGCGGCCCGCGAGCAGCTTTTCGTTGTTGTGCTTGAGGGCGTTAACCGTGCACCAGTCGAGTCGTATCTGCTCCCGCTTCTCGCGTGTGTACGCGACTCGCGCCGAAGTATTGCGCTCGCGCACCCCACCCAACTGCCAGCGTCGAGCCCATACCCTGCCCGCATCAGTTGGCCGCGCAATGTACTGTTGATTGGCACGGTGAGCGAGGGCAGGATGTCGCTCCCGCTTGTTCAAGAAATGTGGGCGCACGCTGCACTACTCATTCCAGAGCGCACGAAAAGCGATGATACCCAGGCGAACGCGCTGACTGAAGTGACACGTACCGAGGTGAGCGCGGATATTTGGACACGTTGGCGCGGCGCAGTGAGCGATGGAGCAAAATCGACACAGGTGCCACAATCATCGTTTGCCCTGCCGACGACTGTCGCGCGTCATTATCGATCGGCGGCGGCGGCGGCACAACTGTTCTTTGATGAACCATCGTCTGTTCATCTCGCGACGGAGGCGATTCTTGTGCCATTTGCATCCAGCGAAGGCCGGTTGCATGAACTCCTGGAAAGCCATGGGGGGCATCTCGCCAGCACAATCGATCAGCAACGCATTGAGCGTCTGACTCAATGAGTACGACGCAGGCAATCACCGTTGTGGAGGCGCGTAAGACGATCATTACTGCACTTGCGATCTGCAGTGTGCGAGTCGGTGCGGCGCAGCAGCAACTTCACCCGGAGCTCGTCGCCGAGGTGACACGCCTGACTATTTGGGCACGCTGGGTCGCAGAGCGCGTGCCAATCACCACAGCGGCTGTGATCAATGCAGCGTGTCGCACGCTGCAGCCGTGGCAGGACGATGATCTGCAACTCGACCTTCGAGCGCAGGCATATGGTGTGCTCGCTGAGCTTGCGAGCCTCGGCGACCTCAGCGATATGCCTGGTGGTCGCTGGCTCCCAACGCCGCTGCGGCGCGTGCGGCTGAGCGCGAGCGATCGCTGGCTATTGATCGGCGGTGCGCCGACCTGCCATATTCCTGAGGCTTTGCGGCAGCATATCGTCCAAAGTGGGTGCGCGCGCAGGATCGCCTACGGCGATGTGACTGACGCGCTCATTGCATCGCTTCCACAGCAGTCTGAGGTGGAATGGTCTCTGCGGCCCGATGCTCCACTCGATCGCTGGACAGCGGATATGTTTGCGGCCGCTTCCCTGACGAACGTCACCGTCGACTCCTCACGCATTGAGGTCTACCTGCCGCGCAAGAGTCCGACAGCGCCCCAATACTTTCGCTGGCATTCGCTGCCGCGCACGCTCAAGGGGCCACACCTGATCCGCACCAGAACTGTATATGACGGTTATCACTACAATATCGCTGAGGTGGCGGACGGCGCGGTTCGCGCAGTAGGCTCACTTTCGGCGGGATGTGATGTGCGCCGCCTTTGCTATGGAATCGATCTCCAGTCGAGTGCGCCAACGACAGTGCGGGTGAGCTCCTGGCCTGACGTGACGCGCATAACACTTCATAGCGAGCTGCCACAGGCTGAGCAGCGGATGTTCTCTGCGTTGGGTCAGATACAACAGGGGCAGCCAAACGCCTACTATCCGCGGCGTTGGGCCATGTCGGGGGACGATGTACGAACTGCGCTGGACGCGCTCCAAAAGCTTGGTATCGATATTAAAGGGGTACACTGATGGCTTCAGTCAATGGGCTAGCGATGGCCGGTTTCGGTGTGCAGGAGACTGCTGATCGTATCCGCCGTCGGTTACGCCAGTATATCGAGTCCGCGTATCACATCAGCGATAACGACCTTGTCGCTGAGCGCCGCGCGCTGCTCGATGAGCGGGCGGCGATAGCCCAGGAGCCGTTTATAGAGACGACGCCGAGCTACGCGCTCGGCCAACCCTATGATCAACTTGGTCTTCCAACGCCGATCGGAACCACACTTGCGGAACTCGCCGCCTGGACGCCGGGCATCGGCGTCTTTCCTCGTCCCTATCAACATCAGGCCGAGGCGCTGGCGGCGTTTTTTCGCGATGACCGGGATCTTATCGTCGCCACCGGCACCGGCTCGGGCAAGACTGAGACGTTTATGCTCCCCATTCTTGGGCAGCTTCTGCGTGAGGCTGCTGATCGGCCTGCAAGCTTCTCGCAGCCAGGTATGCGCGCCATCGTCCTCTATCCAATGAACGCGCTGGTTAGCGATCAACTCGCGCGCCTGCGTCGTCTGCTCGGTGATGAGCGGGTGAGTACCCTGTTCGCGCAGCGATTTGGTCGCCACCCCCGTTTTGGGATGTATACGGGCCGTACCCCGTACGCCGGCGAACGCAGCGATGACCGCGACAATGATGTAGCCAGGTTGCTGAAGTACTACACGACGCTTGAGCAGCGCGCAGCCGACGGCGATGTGCTCGCGGTGCGCCTTGTCACAGCGCTCAAAGATCGTGGCCGCTGGCCGGCCAAGGATATTCCTCGGTTCCTCGCAGGGCGCGGTGAGACGCGGTTTCAGACACAGCGCGCCGACCGAGAGTTGCTCACGCGCCATGAGATGCAGACGCGCCCGCCAGACATCCTCGTCACGAACTACTCTATGTTGGAATATATGTTGATGCGGCCCATCGAGCGCAGCATCTTCGAGCAGACAGCGGCCTGGCTGGCCGCAGATAAACGTAACAGCACGCTGCTTGTCCTCGATGAGGCACATCTCTATCGGGGAACGACTGGCGCAGAGGTTGCGATGCTCATCCGCCGGCTGCGCGCGCGGCTGGGTATCGATCGCGGGCGACTTCGCTGCATTCTGACGAGCGCGAGTCTCGGCGGCGGTCCCAACACCCTAGAAGATGCGATCACCTTTGCGGAGACGCTCACTGAGTCGCCAAAGCAAGGTGGCCGAGCGTTTCAGCTTGTGCAGAGTGTCCCAGAGGATCGTCTGAGCGCGCGATGCGGCAGCCCGACGGAGGCTGCGGCGCTAGCGGCGCTCGATCGGGACGCGGTCACTGCACGCGCGGCGGACCCGGATGCAGCGTTGGCAGCGGTCGCAGCCCTCGCCCAGGCGCTCGACTGGCCGACCCTGAATATAGACCAGCAATCGACGGCCACAGATATGTCCAGCGGGCTCGCGACATATCTCTACGCGCGGTTGAGCGGGTTTGGGCCGGTGGAGTTGCTCATTGCGACGACGGCTGGCTCGGCACACAGTCTCGACAGGCTGGCCGCCGCGCTTTTCCCCACATCGACTCAAGCGGTGGCACGCAGTGCAACCGAGTCGCTGCTGGTGCTCGGCACGCTCGCAAATGCTGGGTCGCGACCACTCCTTCCGACGCGCGCTCACCTGATGTATCGTGGAACGCCGACACTCTACGCCTGTATTAATCAAGAATGTAGTAGTCGGCGCCACCGCCCCGGCGAGGCAGCGCTTCTGGGACGGCTGTATGATGCGCCGATGACGCTGTGTACGTGTGGCTCGCGTGTATTTGAAGTGCTTATCCATCGGGATTGTGGGGGCGTTTTGCTGCGTGTGTTTAGCGCTGGGGTGCGGGGTGACTTCTACTGGCATGAGCAAGGGGGGGCACTTGGGCAGGATGGCGGCGCGTTGCACGAGACGTGGATCGCGCTTGTCGAGCCGCATACCGAGGCGCGTCAGGATATGGAGCCTGCGTGGATCGATCGCGCGACGGGTCGTGTGAGCGCATCACCACAGATCGGGACAGGCTTCCGCATGATATGGCGTCCATCGCCCATGAGCGCCACCCCGCCGCGCGGGGCCACAGACTCCGCTACGGCACGCCGCACCACGCCGCTGCCGCGCTGCCCACACTGCACGCGCCCATCTCCTGAGAAGATTAATAATCTGGCCACCCGTGGCGAGCGACCATTTGCAAATATTCTTCATGAACAGTTTACGGCACAGGCGGCAACGTCGCCGCTGAGCGATACCTACCCCAATGGTGGGCGCAAAGTTCTTATCTTTTCCGATGGTCGACAGCGCGCCGCGCGGCTTGCGCGCGATCTACCGCGGGAGGTTGCATTTGATACCTTCCGTCAAGCGATGGCAGCTGCGGTCGCGAAACTCGCGGCGCTTGGGAAGGAGGCGAAGCTTGATGAACGGTTATACAACGCCTTCGTCGCTGTATGCAGTGCGCAGAGCCTCCACTTCTTTGATGCGGAGGGTGGAGCGCAGGGTGCGCTTCTCCGCCATGTGCGAAAGTTTCGCGAACAGTTCGACGCCGATCTTGACATGCTGCTTGAGGACGAACTGAAGGACCCGAGCCAGAGCTATCGACTGGCGTTGCTCGATCAACTCTGCAATCCAAACTACGCAGCATATGGACTTGCGACGAAGGTTGTGCGCCCATCGCGTAGGGCGATGCAGAGCCTAAAAAAGTCGTGTCCGGCTCTCGCAGCGAAGATCAGCGAGCAGGATCTTCGCGCGATCGGTACCGCCTGGATTCAGGAGTTGCTGTCGCGCGGTGCGTTCGACCGGCATCTCCCAGAGATTGTGCGAGCCGAGGTACTGCGCTACCCAAAGATCCCAAAGCGCTTCGCGAAGATCGAGACGGTGGAGCGGCCCCTTCGTACTGACGGCCGCTTTGCTGCGGCAGATATCACAACTCTGCGTGAGAAGCTGTATGAGATCTTTACCGACATCGGGAGTGATGAGCGTGCCTACCTCGTTTCCTCAACCCTGGTCCTGGAGATCGCCGTTGACGCCACGTGGGTGCAGTGCCAGTCGTGTCGTACGGTGCATATCGAGCCACTCTTGGGCCGATGTGCCACGTGTGGCGATACTCGGCTCGTGGCGCGCCCCCCGGATGATCCATATATGCAGGCGCGCTACGACTACTTTCGCGAGCCGGTGCGGGCGGCGCTACGAGGTGAGCGTCCGACACATATTACCGCAGAGGAGCATACTGCCCAGCTCTCGCAGCGAGATACTCGGCGGATGTATGCGACAACTGAGGAGTTTGAGCTGCGCTTTCAAGATATCGCGCTTGGCCCAGAGCAGCCGCCAGTTGATGTGCTGAGTTGCACAACGACGATGGAGGTTGGGATCGATATCGGGTCGCTCACAGCGGTCGGGCTACGCAACGTGCCGCCGCAGCGCGAGAACTACCAGCAGCGCGCCGGTCGTGCGGGCCGCCGCGGCAGCGCTGTATCTACCGTTGTGACATACGCAGACAGCGGCCCGCATGACCATCACTACTTCCATTCGCCACACGGGATGATCAGCGGCCCCGCTCGACGTCCACAACTCACACTCGCGAGCCGTCGTATTGCGACACGACATCTCAATGCATATCTGCTCCAATCATTTTTTCACGGGCAGTTGGCGCGTATGACACCAGAGGCTCAGTCGTCAGTCACCTCCCAACGGCGTGTGCTTCTCACAGCACTTGGCAGTATCCGTGATTTGGGCGGTACCGGAGATCTCTCGCTTGAAGCGATGCGCGAGTGGGTCAGGCGCGAGATCGACACGCCAGGTGGACTGGTCACTGCGGCGGCGCTGACCTGGCTGCCGGTGAGCATGGGTGAGGATGAGATGGCGCGCGTGCTCTTTATACAAGCTGCTGCACACAATCTGATCGCGGAGTTGGCCAATCTTATCACGCTGCCAATCAAGGTCTTGTCTGACGAGGATGCATCTGAACAGGGGTTGCTCACTGCGCTCTTCGACGTAGGGTTGCTGCCAACCTATGCATTTCCAACCGACTTAGCGTCGTTCTACGTGTTTGACCAGACAGACTCGCGATTGCGATTCAAGGAGCGGCCACAACAGAGTAAAACGCAGGCGCTCAGCGAGTATGCGCCGGGGCGGCTGCTCGTTATTAATAAAGAGACCTATCGTGTGGGCGGGCTCTACGATGGTCTGAGCGACCGAATCCACATCGGCGAGCGTCTGTTTAGTAACGCGCTTGGCTGCTATGTCTTCTGCCCCCGCTGCACCTACGTTCGCACCGAGCCGCTTCAAGGCCCAGAGCCGTGTCCAATCTGTCGTGAGGCATTGGTGCAGCACGATCTGCTCGACCCTCCGGGATTTACACCTGAGGGAGGGAAGCCGCTTGGCGTACGCGATCGCGAGCAGGATTATAGCTACGCAACAGGGGCACAGCTCCCCGTGCCGCTCGCACCAGAGCAACTGCTGTGGCGATCAGGCGGCGTTAATCTTCAGGCAGCGTATGCTGAAAACTATGCGCTCATCGTTGCAAACAAAGGTCCAGACGAGAAAGGCTTTGCGGTGTGCCGCTCATGCGGGGCGGCATGGCCGTATGCCGCTGCCACACAGAGCGGAGCACATGACCGCCCCGCGCCGCTTGCGCCGAACGAGCGGCGAAGCGCGCCGCCGCGATGCAACGGCCCGCTGCATGGGCAGCCGATCTTTCTTGGCACAACGATTCGTACCGATCTGCTGCTGATGCGCAGCACGCTCCAACACCCGCTCGATGTGGTTATTAACACACAGTGGCTTAACGATGCGCTCCGATCGACAGCTGAGGTGCTGGCGCTCGCCGCAAGTCGAACGCTGGATATCGATCCGGCTGAGATCAGCGCGGGATATCGGATGATCTCCCCAGAAGATTCACCGTTGAATCAGCAGACAGCGATAGCGGATATCTATCTTTATGATACCGCCTCAGGCGGCGCTGGATATGCATCTGAGGTAGGTGATCAGCTTGAGCACGTGCTTGCCGCGGCGATCGCGCTTGCGGAGACGTGTCCCAATAACTGCGAGCGGTCGTGTACGCGATGTCTCCGCCATTATGGGAATCGCTACTGGCATGGACGCCTGGACCGATGGCTTGCAGCCCAACTGCTTCGGTATGCGATGCGTGGTGACCTGCCACAGCACTACAGTATCGCTGAGCAGCGAGGGCTGCTGCGTCCGCTCCAGCGGCTGCTTGAGCTTGAGGGCTGGTCAGTAGACCAGACCAGCCCCGATGTGGCGCTACAGGCCGCCCCGCGTGGCGGGAGCACACCAGTGGTCATCACGGCGTTTCCAACGCTGCTCGCAGCGCCTGCCCTTGCAGGCGTGGGGCGGGGCCATCAGACGGCGATCCAGGCAGTCGCGATCCGCGATTATGTGCTCGCGCGTGACCTGCCCACTGCCTATAGTCACGTGCTGCGAGCCGCAGGAATCGCCCGGTAGCGGCCTGCACGCGAGTGTGCTACACGCCGCCATATGCTATGATGCGTTCCGCAATGAAGAACGCCACAGACACAATTCCAACATCGCCATCGCTCGGCAGGCTGCTCATCAGCCACATCACACTACGCGGCCCCGAGCTCGCGCAGCTCTACGCGATGATTCGCGACGCTCCCGGCAGCAACTACGAGGCGCTGCGCGACGCGCTCATCCCGACCGCAGGCCCGCGCTCAGCCTTCGGGCTGGACGACGCGCCGCTGCGCGAGGCGCTGAACTTTCTGATCGTCGCGGGTCTGGTCGAGCAGCAGGGTCCAAGCCGACTGCGGGCGACGTTCCGCACGCCGCCCGACCCAGACGACCTGCCGTTCGCGCCGCTGCTGCTGCGCCGCATCGGCGCCCACGACGACGAGCGGCAGCGTGCGCTCGCCCTCATCCATCGCGAGCTCATCGCGGCCGACGTGCTGGCTATAACGCCGGCGGAGGTCCGTGATCGTATGGAGCGCGGCCCGCTGCGCAGCCTCTTCATGTGGACCGGCGAGAAGATCGCGCTGTGGGGACATCTCAGCGCCTTTTTCGGCCTCATCCGCCGCCCCGAGCGCGAGGCCGCTTGGCTCCTCGTCCCGACGCCGGGCCTGATGCTCGATGTGCTCGCCGCCGCGAAGCGCCCTGTCGAGGGGACATCGCTGGCGGCGGTGCTCGATAGCGTGGATAGCAGCACGTTCGCTTGCTATACCTCGCGCGGGCGCGTCCACCGTGGGGTGGCGCAGACATTGCTCGCCCTCGACCACGCTGGGCGCATCCAACTCACACACGCGGCCGATGCAGCTCGGTCAGTGATGCTCGGCGAGCGCCGCGTCAGCGATGTGGTCATCGCGCCGCAGATCCGCCGAGGGGAGTAGCATGGCATACCCAAAGTTCTGGACGAGCGACCAGGTCGATGCGGTGCTGACCACCGAGAGTCGCCAGAAGGCGCGCGACCTCTTCCTTGCGACGCACCAGCCGTTCCGCCAGATCCGGCAGGACTTTTCGAGGGAAGGTGGCCCCGCAGGGGCATTCATTGACGAGCGCGAGCTGCGCAGCGTGGTGCAGGCCGGTCGGACTGACGCTCATAACCGGCTCTTTCTTATCGTCGGCGAGGCGGGCAGCGGCAAGAGCGAGCTCTGCCAGTGGCTCGAATATCAGGTAGATACCGAGCGCCGACTCCCGGTGCATATCCCGCGGAGCATGACGAGCGCGGCGCACGTGGTGGGGCTGCTGCGCGAGCGACTCGGACACCTGCGCGGCCGGTCGGCGCTTGCGCGGACACCACTGCGCGATCAGGCACAGTATATCGCGATGACCACGCGCGTGCTCCTGTACGAGCACGGCAGCGCCCACCTCACGCCCATTGATGCGTGGGCTACGGCACTCACCAGCCAGTCGATGCTCGATGCCCTGCTAGCGCATCTGGAGGCCGCCAACGATGGCCGCTGGTCGCACGCACCGCTAACCGACCGATCCGAGATCGATGCCGTCTGCGCAGCAGCCGGTGTCCGCGATGGTCTGGCGTCCGAGGCTGCCATGGTGGCGCTTCGGCGGCTCGTGGCGCGCGCGATAGAGCAGACGGCGTGGGTCGGCGATGTCCGCTCGCTACTCGCCGACCTCGCAGCGAGCGCACGTGAGCGCGGCGTGCGCCCGCTGCTGCTGCTTGAGGATGTGACCGCCTTTCAGTTGCTCGGTGATCGGCTGCTTGATTATCTGCTCGATCTCTCAAGCGGTACATTTGATGCGGTCATCGGCGTCACCGGCGGCTACGAGCGTACCCGCCTGGCCGATGTGGCGCTGGCGCAGGATCTCACCCACGTCCACCAGCGACTCCAGGGCCGCTACGTGCTGACCGACGAGAGTGGTCGGGCGTATGGCTTCGAGGAGAATCTCGTGGCATTTGCGGCTTCCTATCTACGCGCACTTCGCCCAACGCCGGGGACGCTCAACCACGACAATCCAGCGGCAGATCCGCTCTACCCATTCACTGAGACGTCGCTCCGCCGTGCGCTCCTCAGCCTGCACGAGGATGGCAGCCCCCGTCAGACGCCTCGGCTCTTCCTCCAGCACGTGCTGCGGGCATCGCTGCTCAGCGATGACATCCCGCCGCTCGCCCTCGATCGCTCACCGTTCTTGCGCCAGCCCCCCATCCTCGCGCGAAGCGATGCGCTCGCCGACCCAGCGCTCCAGTCGGTGCTGCGGTGGTACGGCGAGGTTGGGGAGCGCCATGTGACGCTGGACGCGCGTGTGCTCGCAGCATGGGACATGGCTGCTCCACCCCATCTTATCCATGATGGGCGTCTGACAGTTGAGCGCGCCTACGTTCCAATAATGGTGACACCGACTGCCACAAGCGCGCCGCCACTGTGGGACGAGCAACTGCGCGAGTTGCAGCATTGGCTGGGCGAGGGTGGCCTCTATCCGAGCCGTGAGATCCTCAAGCGAGGCGTCGAACGAGCGCTGCTCAGCTTAGGCGACCCGCGCTCGCTGGTGAGCCGACGCTGCACGAGCGCCGTGCGCGCCGAGATCACCTACGCCCGCGGCGATGAGCGCGTGCCGATCGTGCTCGGCCGCGAGAGCGGCGACCAGCCAAGCACCGATGCCTACGTGAAGGTGCAGGTGCTCGGCTCGCCGCACGAGCGCGTCATCCTTGAGGAGCTCGCATACGTCGCCCTCAGCGGCGAGCCGCCGCATCAGGTGTGCCAGAACATTGCCCTGACGATCGACTGGACCCAATCGACGTGGGACGCCTATCATGCTGACATCCACGCGCTTTTCACGCGACGCATTGGCATGAACCCAGAGCAGGTCATCTGGCTGACGTGGCGGCTGATCGGGGCGCTACGCGGGTGCCATTGGTTACGCACACCACCGCTCACGCTGCCGCCCGACGCGGTGCCAGCGGTCTGGTCCGAAGCTCATCACCCGGCGCTCGCAAGCGCCGCCGCCGACCTACTTGGCTGGGCTGATACCGCACAGCGGTTGATGATTGGACGCTTCGCACTGCACGAGACGTGGCTCGACCAGGAGGCGCTCGCTACGACTGATGGGTGGGAACGTGCTGGTCTGATCGCAGCGGCAGCGGCGATACCGCTGCGGTCGCTCAAGACGCTGCCGTTTAAGATTCGCCCAACGGGGCAGAATCTCTACGGGCTGCTGGCGGCGCTCCAGCGCTACTGCCAGTACGTCTGCGAGCTTGATATCCCCGCGCTACTGGCGCGGGACGCGGACGATCTGGCCGCCCGTCTGCGTCGGCTCGATGCGCAGCGCAGCGTGAGCCAGAGCGATCTGCTGCGTGCGATGGATGAACTGCGACGGCGGGCGGGTGAGGTCGGGCTGGTGTGGCAGGAGCGCTGGGAGGCGCCGATCGCCTACCTGCGCGAGGCGGCGGTCGATGATATCCCCGCACTGCGCGAGGCACTGGTCACGGCGATCGCTGCGCTGCATGACGCACCAGATGGTGATATTTGGTCCTATCATCGGCTGTCCGGCATCGCGCAGGCGGTAACAGGTCATCGCTATTGGGAAGCGACCACCACCGCGCGCAGTATTGGTGCAGCGCTGCTCCAGGCCGCTCGCGGACACTACCGTCGCGATGGTCATGCGGTCACCGCGACGCGCGACTATCGCGAATTGCTGGGGGTGCTCCGACAGATCGATAGGAGGCTCGCTCATGACTGATCGCCCGCTCACTGAGGAGCTACAGGAGACCTTTGCGGCGGTGGACGCGCTGCAGCGCCGCCACCAGGATGCGCTGGTGTTTGCGGCATCGGCTGCGCATCTCGCATTCCTCCAGGGACAGGCTGATGCGCTCAACGCCGCGATCGTGCAGGCGCGTGCCGCAGCGGAGTCGCTTACAGCTGTTAGCGAGGGCTGGTGGGCCGATCGTATCGGAGCGCAGCTCGCGGCGATCCGCGATGGCGCGCCCGCTGACTGGCGTTCACCTGGGCGTGCCATCGCGGGTGAGGGGCTTGACCTGCTGCGGCTGGTCGACTATACTGCGGCCTCCAGGGGGCAGTTGATGGTGCTCACACAGCAGATGAACGATCGCCTCCTGGCGCGCGATGAGCCTGCGGCGCCGCGTTAGGATCGCAGCGAATCGAGCTCGCGCATGAGATGGTAGGTGTTATGCACGGCGCGCCGGTTGATAAACACCTTCCCCTGCGGCTCCAGCAGGTGCGTGTTATCCTGCTGGCAGATGGGGCAGTCACACGGCAGCGGCTCGGTGAGTATTTCTGCGAACCCGTAGCTGCGGCTCCACTCGCGCATGTGCGGGCTCGGGATTTTATAGCGCCGGAACGGTTGGCTGTAGTA
>JAYUUK010000024.1:0-6423 GCA_043754595.1 Roseiflexaceae bacterium
TGGGATGTGGTTATCACTGGTCGCTGTGCTCCCCCACCTTCAGCAGCACGTACAGCCCGGCCCCGGCGAAGCGCAGCGTGGCGGCGAGCACCAGCGCCGGGGCGTAGCCCACCGCGCCGGCCAGCGTCGTCCCGATCAGCGGTGCCACCAGCGTGGCGGCGTAGGTGGTGAGCTGATAGACCGCCACGAACGAGGCGACGCGCTCGGGCGGGACGGTGGCCAGCGAGATATCGAACAGCACCAGATTCAGCCCGGCACCGAAGATCCCGGCCAGCGCGGCGAACAGCGGCAGCGGCAGCTCCTGGGTGGTCAGCGCGGTCAGCAGCGGGTACAGCCCAAGCCCGAAGGCG
The DNA here is from genome assembly GCA_043754595.1 of Roseiflexaceae bacterium. GTDB lineage: Bacteria > Chloroflexota > Chloroflexia > Chloroflexales > Roseiflexaceae > JAYUUK01. Next base: position 351 of record JAYUUK010000024.1, read on the forward strand.
CAGACCCGCAGCACCAGCACGTTGCCCCTGCGCCGGGTGATGGTGGTCCAGAGGAAGTAGGCCCCGAGCAGCACGGCGTTATTGACGGTGGTGATCACGCCGATCCAGGTATCAGAGGCGTGGACCACGCGCACCCAGTAGAGCGGAAACAGCGGCAGCGCCATCATCATGCCGAGGTTGAACACGAACGTCGCGGCCACGAAGTTGGCGAACGGCGGGTTGGCGCGCAGGTTGGCGATCCCCTCGCGCAGCGCAGCGATCTGGCCCTGGCCGATATGCTCGGGCGGCACCGGCGGGTTGTCCGGGATACTGATCTGGCTGGAGAAGGCGAAGCTGAGCATGCCGCCAAAAAATGAGCCGATGAAGATCAGCTGGTAGTTGAGCGGGAACCCCACGCGGTCCAGCCCCCAGCCGACGGCCGCGACGGTCAGGGCGGTGGCGACGCCCAGTACGCTCCAGCGCCGGCTCATCAGGTACTGCCGCTGCCGCGGCCCGGCCACCGCGCCCATCACCACCGTGAACGTGATATTGACGATCGTCTGCGGGATGGTGACCAGCGCGGCGATGGCGATGATCGCGTACGGCGTGTATTGGAGTGGCACCAGAAACGGCGTCAGCCCGATCAGCATGTACGAGCCCTGCACCAGCACGCGGGCGCGCGAGTACCACGGCGCGACGTTGCGCTGCCGCTCCAGGAAGCGGCTGACCGGGATGGCCAGCAGCATGCCGGTGAAGGCTGGCATTGCGGTCAGCAGCCCGACGAGCAGCGGCGATGCGCCGAGCCTGGTGAGGAAGACGGCGAGAAACGTGACGACCCCGGCCACGATCCCGACGCCGATGCCGTCGATCAGGACGCTGCGAACGTTGCGGCCCTGCGTGTCTGTTGGTGCGAGCGTCTGCCCGATCTGTGTGAACCATCGCGCGATCATAGCCGCGCATTATAGCACCGCTCCCGCCCCGCCAGATTGACGCGGCAATGCGCCTCAGGTATCCTTGCCGCATGGACTATCAGCGGGCACTCGATTACCTCTATAGCTTTCTTGGCCCCCAGGGCGCGCCAGCACCGCGCCCCGAGGCCAATCTGGAGCGCACCAGCGCGCTGCTCGCCGCAATGGGCGACCCGCAGCGCAGCTTGCGCTGCGTGGTGGTGGCCGGCACCAAGGGCAAGGGCAGCACCTGCGCCATGGTCGAGGCCGCCGCCCGCGCCGCCGGGATGCGCGTCGGGCTGTGGACCTCGCCGCACCTGCACTCCTACCGCGAGCGCATCCAGATCGACCGCGCCCCGCTATCGCGCGACGAACTGACCGCCGCCGTCGCCTCGGCTGTGCCGCTGGTGGCCGAGCTGTCGCGCTCGCCGCTCGGGCCGCCGGTCACCTTCGCCATCGGGTTTGCGCTGGCGCTGCGCCACTTCGTCGAGCGCCAGGTGGACCTGGCGGTGGTCGAGGTCGGGCTTGGTGGCCGCTACGACAGCGCCGCCGTGCTGGATGCGCTGGTCACGGTCTGCACCACCATCAGCTTCGACCATATGGAGTTGCTTGGCGAGACGCTGCCGGCCATCGCCCACCAGAAGGCCGGCATCTTCAGGCCCGGCGTGTCCGCCATCACCGGGCCGCAGCCGCCCGAGGCGCTGGCCACGCTGATCGGCGAGGCGCGGCTGGTGGGCGCGCCGCTCTGGAGCAGCGCGCCGGTGCCCGGCCTGCCGACGCCGCGACTGCCCACTGGTCTCGCCGGCCAGGCGCTCGGGCTGAAGGGGACGTTTCAGCGCGAGAACGCGCATCTCGCCGCCGCCACGTGCGTGCTGCTGCGCGGCGTGGGTCTCGATATCCCAGACGCAGCGATCGTCGCCGGGGTGGCGGGCGCCTCCTGGTCGGGGCGCTTCGAGCTGGTGCCGGGCGACCCGCCGATCGTGCTGGACGGCGCGCACAACGGCGACTCGGCCAGGCGGCTGATCGAGGCGCTGCGCGATGAGTTCGGCGACCGGCCGATCACCTTCGTCTTCGGCACCTCGCGCGACAAAGACCTGGCGCGGATCGTCCCGCCGATCGGGGCGGCGGCCGCCACGGTGGTGCTGACCTACTCGCGCCACCCGCGCTCCTGGAGCGATCTGCCTGCGCTGCGCGATGTGGTGCGGCCGTGGCTCGCCGCCGATGCGGCGATCGCCAGCGCCGACGAGGTGGCTGACGCGCTGGCGCTGGCGACGCGGCTGGCCGGGCGCGGCGGCGTGGTCTGCGTCACCGGCTCGCTGTTCGTCGTCGCCGCCGCCCGCGAGGCGCTCGGGCTGGCCGGCGAGGTCGACCCGTGATGGGTTAGCCCCCGGTCAGGGCAATGCGCGCCGGACGCAGCGCGTCACCACGCCAGACGCAGCTCGCTGCGTCTGGCGTGGCGGGTGGGAGATCATCGCTTCATCTCTTCATACCTGCACCGCCCCACCCAAATGGCCGATGACGTGGCGGCGCGGGCGTGGTACGATCCCCAAATAATCAACAGACACGAGGTTCATGCATTGGAAAACTCCCGAGGTGGTCGGCGGGGGCCCGTCGCCCGCCCGATCGATGAGGCCCCAAAATCTTGGCGCGAGCGGATCGCCGAGGTCCGCGGCGCGTACGCCAACATCCCGCTCGCCTTTCAGCTGGTGTGGCGGGCGGATCGCTCCGGCACGATCACGATGGCGGTGCTGACGCTGCTCGGCGCCGCGCTGCCCGCATCGCAGGCGTGGGTCGGCGCGCAGATCGTCGACGCAGTGGTCACGTCGATCCAGCGCGGCGACACCCCGGCCGCCGGGTTGCAGCACGCGCTGCCGTTCCTAGCCGTCGAGTTCGCGCTGCTGCTGGTGGGCGCACTGCTCGGGCAGGTGCGCCGCCTGGTAGACCACACGCTCAACGCGCGGCTGGGACAGCACATCAACACCGAGATCATCCGCAAGGCGCTGGTGCTCGATCTGTCGTTCTTCGAGGACCCGGCGTTCTACGATAAGCTCCAGCTCGCCAGGCGCGAGGCCGACAGCCGGGCGCTCGGGATCGTCAACGGCGCGTTCTCGGTGGCGCAGAACACGCTGACGCTACTGTCGTTCGCGGTGCTGCTGCTGACATTCAGCCCGCTGATCACGCTGGTGCTGTTCTGCGCAACGATCCCGTCGTTCATTGCGCAGAACAAGTTCAGCAAGCTCCAGTTTCGGCTGCTCACCTGGCACGCGCCCGAGTTCCGCCGCATGCAGTACTTCGAGCAGGTGCTGACGGTGGACAGCGCGGTCAAGGAGGTCAAGCTGTTCGGCCTCGGCGAGCCGCTGCTCAAACGCTACAGCGAGACCTTCTGGCGCTTCTTCGAGGAGGATCTGGTGCTGGCGCGCCGCCGCTCGTGGATCAGCCTCGGCCTCGGCATGATCGCCACGGCCAGCTACTACGGCGCGTACGCCTGGATCGTCTACCAGGCGGTGGGCGGCGTCATCACCCTCGGCGGCATGACGCTCTACCTGACGCTGTTTCGCAACAGCCAGGGCACCTTCGCCGGCCTGTTCGATAATATTGCCCGGCTCTACGAGAACGGGCTGTTCATGGACAACCTGTTCAGCTTCCTCCAGCTCACGCCGCAGATGTCGCGCGCAGCGGTGCCGGCCGTGATGCCGGCGGTGCTCAAGCAGGGGCTGGAGTTCCGCGATGTCTCGTTCCGCTACCCCGAGCGCGATGGCTGGGCGCTGCGCCACATCAACCTGCACATCGCGCCAGGCGAGAAGCTGGCGCTGGTGGGGCAGAACGGTGCGGGCAAGACGACGATGATTAAGCTGCTGACCAGGCTCTACGACCCGACCGAGGGCCAGATCCTGCTGGACGGGGTGGATCTGCGCGACTACGACCCTGAGGATCTGCGCAAGAAGATCGGGGTGATTTTCCAGGACTTCGTGCGCTACCAGCTCTCGGCGCGGGAGAACATCGGCTTCGGCCAGATCGACCAGCTGGAGAACGAGGAGCGCATCCTGGAGGCCGCCGAGCGCGGCGGAGCCGACGATGTGATGGATGAGCTGCCGCAGGGGCTGGACACCATGCTCGGGCGCTGGTTCAACCAGGGCAACGAGCTCTCGGGAGGGCAGTGGCAGAAGATCGCGCTGAGCCGGGCCTTCATGCGCGATGGCGAGGTGCTGGTGCTGGACGAGCCGACCGCCGCGCTGGACGCCGAGCGCGAGTACGAGATCTTCCAGCGATTTCGCGCGCTGACCGAGGGCAAGATCGCGGTGCTGATCTCGCACCGCTTCAGCACCGTGCGCATGGCCGACACGATCGCGGTGATCGAGGGCGGCACGATCAGCGAGAGCGGCACCCACGAGGAGTTGCTGCTGCGCGGCGGCACCTACGCCAGGCTGTTCGAGATGCAGGCGGCGGGGTACAGGTAGTGATTTGCAATTGACTATTGACTATTGACTATTGCCGAACGTGGTGTTCTGATGCCAAGAAATGCCCGTGCGACTCAAACCGGACGCGCGGGCGATGGATGCAATGCCCGGCGTCAGCCGCCGCAGCGAGCGAAGCAGAGCAGCAAGCAGCCAGGGTTAGGAGGCACCGCGTCGTCCGGGCAATGCCCGGCGTCAGCCGCCGCAGCGTGGCGCACGCGTGGACGATTCAGGGCGTGGCAGACGGGAATGCATACGACGACGCCCGTTAGGGGGTTCGAAGGGGCGAAGCCCATCGCCGGGGAGCCTGAGGGGCGGGGCCGCCCCTCGGCCGGGTGCCGGGCGGAGCGCCGGCGGAGGATAGCCGGTCAAGCATCGATCCAGGGTGCCGGGCGGAGCGCCAGCGTCGGATCGCCCCAGAATGAACGACCGGGTGCCGGGCGGAGCGCCAGCGTAGAAGCACCGCCGGCAGGCGATCATCCGTGCTATACTGCGCACGAACGCCCGCCGCGCACGAGCCAACCCTATGGATCTTGAGCAGAAGCTAGATATTCTGGCCCCCGCCGCGCGCTTCGACGCCTGCGATACCTTCGGCAGCGGCAAGCGCTACGCGCAAAAAAAGCCGGTGTGGGGCGACGCGCCGCCTGCGTCCGAGAGCGGCCCTGACGGCAAGAGCCTGCCGGTGTTCCGGCTGCTGATGAGCAGCAAGTGCGAGTGGAGCTGCGCCTACTGCCCGCTGCGCTCCGGCACCGACGCGCCGCGCGCCGCGCTGACCCCTGACGAGCTAGCGCGGGCGGTGGTCGCCCGCGTGGACCGCGGCGCGGCGCAGGGTCTGCTGCTCTCCACCGCCGTCGAGGACAGCCCGGCCGCCGCCGTCGGCACGATGCTCGATGGCGTCGAGCTGCTGCGCGATGGCCACGGCTACGGCGGCTACGTCCACGTCAAGCTGCTGCCCGGCACTCCTATGCACGAGGTCGAGCGGGCCGCGCGCCTGGCGGATCGGGTCAGCCTCAACCTTGAGGCGCCCACCGCCGGCCACCTGCGCACGATCTCGCCGGAGCGCAGCTGGGATAGCGACCTGATCCAGCGGCTGGTATGGCTGCGGGACTGGGGGAGGGCGGGGAAGATGAAATCTGGCCTGGCGACGCAGTTCGTGGTGGGGGCGGCCGGCGAGAGCGACGCCGACCTGCTGCTGACCACCGCCTGGCTCTACCGCGATTTCGACATGCGCCGGGTCTATTTCGGCGCGTTCCGCCCCGCCGCCGGCACTCCACTGGCGGACGAACTGCCAACGCCGTACGTCCGCGAGCAGCGGCTCAAAGAGGCGGACTGGCTGCTGCGCCACTACGCCTTCGCGCAGACCGAGCTGCCATACGACGGCGGCGGCAACCTGCCGCTCCACCTTGACCCCAAACTGGCCTGGGCGCTAGCTCACCCCGAGCGCTTTCCGATCGAGATCAACACCGCCGATATGGAGACGCTGCTGCGGGTGCCCGGCCTCGGGCCAGTGAGCGCCAGGCGCATCCTGCGCATGCGGCAGGCGGGGAGCTTCCGCGCGCCTGAGCACCTCGCCGCACTCGGCGGGGCGCTCAGGCGCGCGCAGGACTTCGTGACCCTCGGCGGGCGCTTCTTCGGCCGCGACGCCAGCGCGCTGCTGCGCCACTACGCCCCGCGCGCCCCGATCGCCGAGCA
>JAYUUK010000025.1:0-19456 GCA_043754595.1 Roseiflexaceae bacterium
GTGGCCACCAGATTCTCGGGGAACTCCTTGACCTCCAAATCGTCAGCGGTGATCTTGTGGCCCTGGGCGAGCGTGGCGCGGGCGACCGGCAGCTTGACCATTGGCGGCGCGGTCTGCGCCATCTCGGCCATCACCTGGCTGCGGGCCGTGGCGGCAGCGGTGCTGGATTGAAGCTGGAGCACATAGTAGACGAGCGCGCCAGTACCGAGCGCAAGGACCAACCCAAGCGCGATGAGCATCAAGCCTCTGTTGCGACGATTCACGAAACCCTCCTTGCCCGGCATGCACGTTTGCATACGATATGTATCTACTATAACGTCCTGGTTCGGCGCGATGGATCGCGTTACAGTAACAACTCTGTCAGGATTTCATTACAATCCTGACAGCATAATAGATGCAAAACCGGTTGTGGCGAGGGTATAGGGTGGCGAGTTTAGCGGCAGAAGGAGAGGGTGACGGGGTAGGGGCGATGCGCGGGCGTCGCGCGGGCATCGCGGGCCGGGACGACGCGGGCGGGCGGGAGTAGGGGCGAAGCGCGCGGGACGGGTGATGGGGAGGGGCGAAGCGCGCGGGACGGGTGATGGGGAGGGGCGAAGCGCGCTGGATCGATACCGTGAAGGAATCTATCTGGCGCTTGCTTCGCCCATACGGGCGACGCGAAGACCACGCGGGCGGGCGGGAGTAGGGGCGAAGCGCGCGGGACGGGTGATGGGGAGGGGCGAAGCGCGCTGGATCGATGCCGTGAAGGAATCTATCTGGCGCTTGCTTCGCCCATACGGGCGACGCGAAGACCACGCGGGCGACGCGAAGACCACGCGAGCGACGCGAAGACCACGCGGGCGACGCGGGCGACGCGGGCGATCAGTCCAGCATATCGTGAATGATCTGGCGCAGCTTATCGATCTCGAAGGGTTTTTGGAGGATGACAGCGCCTTCAGCTTCGAGGGCGGCGAACCACGGCTTGCGATTGAGCGCCGTCATAATGAGGATCGGGATGCCGCGATCCTGGAGCTGATCTTTGATGCGCTCAAACGTCTCGACGCCATCCATCTGCGGCATCATGATGTCTGAGATGATCAGGTCGGGCGAAACGTCGGCGAGGCGCGCGATGCCCTCTTCGCCATTGTTGGCAATGACGACGCGATAGCCATCATCGCGCAGCGAGAGCTCGAGGACGGTCTGCATGCCGATATCGTCATCGATGATAAGAATAGTTTGCTGTTGATCGTTCATGAGCCACGGCCCGATCGCATCGACCTGACGCCGCTCCCCCTGATCGCTGTACATCCCGCCGGGTGTGTGCGCCGATGTACGGGACGGGGAAACCCCGCTTCGCCGTGCGCCGAGACGCGCCCACACCCCCGACAGGATAGTTTCTGCTTCACCGTATATTTGCATTATACCCGAAATTAGCTAGGCTGTGGCAGGCGGCACGGTGCAGGCCAGCAGCGTCGCGCCGGCCTCCGTCTCCAGCGTATAGTCGCCACAGCTCGCGGGAAGCACGAGCGACACGCCGCGCGGCAGCGCGAATGCTGCGTCGTGCCAGCGCAGCGTTGCATCGCCCTCGATGGTGGTCAGGATGGTAAACGTGGACGCTTCGGTGGAGCCGGCGGTCTGACCGGCGATTTGCCAGCGCTCCATGGCGAAGTAGGGGCAGCTGACCAGCAGCGTGCGGCCGTCGGCCAGGGTCTGCGGCACGGTTTTGCCACTGGTGGGCAGTCCATAGTCGATGACATCGAGCGCCCGATCGAGGTGGAGCTCGCGGGTATTGCCGTGGGCATCGCGGCGGTCGTAGTCGTAGACGCGGTAGGTGAGATCGGATTTCTGCTGGATCTCAAACAGCGTGACGCCGGCCATGATCGCGTGGACGGTGCCGGCCGGCACAAAGATCGTATCGCCGGGGGTCACTGGGAGGCGGCGCATCAGCTCCATGAGCGTGCCATCGGCCACGGCTGCGGCGAACTGCTGGCGGTCTGTGGCGCGCGAAAGCCCGTGGATCACCTCAGCGTTTGGCGCGGTGTGCAAGATGTACCAGGCCTCAGTTTTGCCGTGGAAGCCGCTGGCGGCCTCGACGCTGTGGGCATAGGCGTCATCGGGGTGGACCTGGATCGAGAGCGGGGCGGTCGAGTCGATAAACTTCGCCAGCAGCGGGAAGTCGGCGCCGTAGCGCGCGAAGCTGCGGCCGCCGACGAGCGCCGCGCCGTGCTCGCGGGTGAGATCGGCGAGCGTGCGGCCGGCGAACGGGCCGCCGACGATGGTGTTCTGGTCGTAGACCTGCCACGACTCGCCGAGGTTGGCCGGGGCGTCGGCGATGCCGAGCCACGGACCGAGGGTATCACCGCCCCAGATCCGGGTATCGAGCTTGCGGGCGAGCGAGAGGGGTGGGAGTGTCACGGGCTATCTCCTTCGTACAATCGCGCCGGCAGTGCGGCCGCTCGCGCCGGTCACGATGATCGTATAGTCGCCTTTTTCCAGCGCGTCGGGGATCTCGGCCACCAGCACCCCAGTGCCATCGGCGCGCGCCGCGAGGTCTTGGACGTTGACGATGGCGATAGGTCGCCCATCGAGCCCTGGGCCGCCGATCAGGTTGGTGAGCGCCTCGCCCGGGGCAAACCCGGTGACGGTGAGCTTGAACAGCGATCTGACATCGCCGCAGGGCCCGACGATCCGCCCGTTGACGGGGGTGGGGACGCCGAAGCACGGGCTGGACGGGGCAGGGGTTGTGCCAAGGATCTCAAACGGCAGCGTTGCGAGCAGGCCGCGCGCGGTGGACTGGAACGAGATAGTCCAGCGGCCTGGGTAGAGCCTGCCGAAGTCGAGCTTGACCTCGGAGGCGCTCTGGTCGATGACCCAGAATGGGCAGCGGCCGATAGCCTCGGCATCGGCCGTATCGACCGACGTGGCGCACGAATTTTTGCCGCTCGCGCGCTGCGGGGTGAAACCGATCGTCGTGCCATCGCTCTCGGTGAGCCACATGCCAAACGACTCCTGCGCCGCGAACGGCAGCGCGACGCTCAGGCGCTTGCCGGTGGCACCGGTGAGGCAGCGGTCGGCGCTGAGGGTGATGTTCTGCGGCGGCGCGAGCGGGGCGCAGGCGGGGGCGGGGGCGGACGCGGCCGGTTCGGCCGGGCTGGTTGGCTGAGCGATGACGTTGGCGGCGAGGTACTGCGCGCCGACGCGGCCGAGCAGCACGGTGACGGCGCCGTTCGCGGCGACGTGGCGCTCCATCCTGGCGCGCTCGAACCACTGGACGGTCCGCGTCTGGCCATCTTCGGTCAGCTCGGCGGCGGCCTCGGTAAGCGGGAGGCCGAAGAGCGCCTTGCTCTCGGCGGCGCTGACGGCGCGCTTGGTATCGAGGCTGACGCCGAGGCGGCGGTAGGCCGAGAGAAACGGCTCGCAGATGTTATGCTTGGCCTCGGCCACAAAGATGCAGCCGGCGCGCTTGAGCGGCGTGGCGGCGGGAATCACCCCCGGCGTGCGCGGGTCGCGGCCCTGGCGTGCGAGCACCAGGACGCCGAGGCGCGAGAGCAGCGGGCGGCGGCTATCGGCGCGGAGCTCGATGCGAAAGCGCTCGAACAGCTGGGCCTGGAACTGCGCGCCCGCCTGGCCGGTCTCGGTGGTGACGCCGGTGAGCGGGTAGCCAAAGACCGACAGACCGCCGTTGCGCTCCCAGAAATCGCGGATGGGACCGCTAATGCAGCTGGTAATCTCGGGGACGCCGGGGAAACAGCGCTCCTTGCTGGCCGAGTTCGGCGCGGCGGCGGCGGTGCCGGGGACGAGCGCGATGGCGACGATCAGCGCGATGACAAGAATTCGGTGCATAGGTTCTCCTTTTGCAGTACACCGTAGCGATGATACCACGCAAAACTTGATTCTAGATGCTTTTTGGCATAACAATTTGGTCAGGAATGGATCAGCATCGGGCAGGTTGTCCACAGATAGCCGGGCAGGTTGTCCACAGATAGCCGGGCAGATAGCCGCAGATGCCGGGCAGCCGGACACGTATCCCCGCGACTATGCGCGACGAAGCGATGGCCGGACGCTGCGCGAAGCCACGACGACGCGAAGAAAAGCCAAGGCTGGACAGATGAGATAACGAGGGGCGAGGCATCAGCGGATGGTGAGGGCAACCGCGATGGCGATGACCATGACGACGATGATCACGTAGAGCAGGATGCGCTCGACATCATAGAGCGCGACATCGCCGCGGATCTGGTTATTGAAGCCGAGCAGCATGAGCGTGTGCGGCTTATCGTTGTAGCGGTAGTCCAGCTCGGTGACGGGGGCGCCACGGATGGCCAGGTCTGCGGCGAGCAGCCGCGAGTCCGGGCCGCCGCCTTTGACCGCCTCTTCGATCAGCTCTTTGAGCGGCCCGACCTGATACCACTGGGCGTCTTTCGGGTCGATCCGGCCAGCGAAGACCGGCTGGACGCTGCGCTGCACGGCGCGCTTATCGAGGCCGCTAAGGTCATCTTCATTAAAAAACGCGCGAGACGAGCGCGACCAGGTGAAGAACATTTCCTCAAGCAGCTGACCGCTCCCCTCGCAGCGCTGGCACTCGACCCGGCCGTAGCCACGGCAGGTCTGGCAGGTGTCCTGCACCGTCTCCTCGCGCTGCCCACTGGCCGCCGCGATCCGCTGTCGCCGCTCGATCGTGCCCTTGCCGCCGCAGGTCTGACACTCGACTTTGGCGGTGCGATGGCAGAGCGTGCAGTCGATAATCTTTTGCGAGCCCTGGACGGCGAACGCCTCGGGCGGGGCGTTGACGAACAGCTCATGCTCTGGCACCTGGGTCTCCCACAGCCCTCTAAGCTCAGTCGGCGGGAGCGCGCCGCCGTGATAGGCCGTGTGGCGTGGCTGCGGGCTGGCGCGGGTCTCGAAGTGGGCGCGCAGCTCGTAGAGGTAGACATCGAAGCTGACGATGTGCTCGGGCTGAATCAGCTTGCCGAGCTGCTTGCGCCTGACGAACCCCTTGCGGCTCCAGCGGTCAAGCACTTTGCGCACGGCGTCCACGCGGTGGAGCTGGTTGGCGCGCGCCCGGCTCTTGGCGAGAAACTCGGCGTCCAGCTGCTGCGCGATGACGGTCTCAAGCGGATTTTCGAGCCACTCCGCGCTGGTATCCCAGTCCGACTCCTGCATATCGGTGGTGGACTCATCGATGACGCTGCGCATCGACTGGCGCAGCGCGCCGACGGCCTGCGCCGCGCTGCTGAAGCGCTGCGATGGCTGGGGCGCGAGCATGCGGCGGATGACCCGATCGATGCCGACGTATTCTGGGTGGCGGGTCTCGACGGATACCGGCTCAGTGCCGTGGGCGGGCGGGGGATCGCCGGAGAGCAGCTGGTAGAGGATCGCGCCGAGGCTGTAGATATCGAGCGTGCCGGCCGGCTGGTCGCCGCTCAGCCGCTGTTCGGGGGCCGAGTAGAGCGTCAGGTAGTCCGAATCCTCGACGCCCGAAAAATCCGGCGTCTCGGGCGCGGCGGCCAGGCTGAAGTTGGCCAGGAAGGCCGTGCCCTGCTGCGTGATGGCGATGTTGAGCGGCTGGAGATCGCGGTGGACGATGCCCTGGGCGTGGAGATAATCCAGCGCGGCGGCCATCTGCGTGACGATCTTGAGCGCCTGGATCGGCTCGACGGTGCCGGACGCCAGGACTTCGTCCAGCGAGCGGGTGTTGAGCTGCGGCGTGACGATATAGTCGCCGTAGCGGTCGTCGTGGCCGGCGTCGATCACCGGCAGGATGTTGGGGTGGTTGAGGCGCGCGGCGATCTTGCCGGCGAGCTGAAAGCGGCTGACCGATACCCAGTCCGTGCGGCGGAGCACGCGCACCTGGACCGGGCGATCGAGCGTGAGGTGCAGCGCGCGGTAGATCGTGGCCAGATCGTCCTGCCCGACGCGCTCGGCGAGCCGGTAGTTGAGCAGATCGTGGGTGCCGCTAATTTTCTGGGCCTGGCCGTTGCGGTCGACCGGGCGCTGTCGGGCGTTTGTGGACATGCCTGGCCTCGTGCGTACGTTTGTTCGTATTATACCGCCACCTAGCGCGAAGGGCAAGGTGGCGTTTTTGGTCGTCGCGGACCCGGCGCGAGCCGGACGCAGCGAGCTTCTTTCACTACGCACCATGATAGCAGCGACGCCAAGGATTGCAACTCCGCAACACCGACGTAATCAAAGGGTCAGATGTGATGCTTGTCGCGGCCGCCCCATGTGGCGCACAATACCCACAGGGCTAGCGCTGGGGAGAGCATGCGTCACCGATCGAATGTAGGGTATGTGCCGCCGGCCGCGATCGCGGCGCTGGTGGGTCTTTGGTGGTTTGGCTGCTACCTGGCGACGCTCGGCCCCGGCGCGACGTGGGCCAACGATGGCGCAGACAGCGGCGATCTGCTGGCGGCGCTGCTGACCGGCGGCATCCCGCACCCGAGCGGCTACCCGAGCTATCTGCTGCTCGGCCGGGCGGCGCTGGCGCTACCGCTTGGCGGTGCGGCGCTGCGGGTGGGTCTGCTGTGGGCGGCGTGCGCCGCAGCCGCCGCGGCCACGCTGGCATGGACGGCGGCGCAGCTGAGCGGCGAGCCGCGCTGGGTGGCCGGGGTGGTGGCAGGCGGGCTGTTCGGCGGCGCGGCGATCGTCTGGTCACAGGCGGTGATCGGCGAGGTGTACGCGCTGCACGCGCTGCTGGCGGCGCTGCTGCTGGCGCTGGTCGCGCTTGGTGCGCGGTGGCGCGGCGCGTGGGCGGTGGCGGCGCTGGCGCTAGGCAACCACCTGACGGCCGCGCCGCTGGTGGCGGCGTGGGCCTGGCGGCGGCGCGGGGCCGGCGCTGGATGGCAGTACGCCGCCTGCGCAGCGCTGACGATCGCGCTCTACGCCTGGCTGCTGCTGCTGGCGAGGGGCGGCCCGCCGGTGAGCTGGGGCGATGCGACGACGCCCGACCGGCTGCTGTGGCTGGTCTCGGGGGCCGCCTACCGCCCGCTGATGTTCGCGGCTGACGCCGCCACACTGCGAGCGCGGCTCGGCGAACTGATGGGCGATGCGACGCACTGGATGGCGCTGTGGCTGGCCGCGGCGCTCGGCGGCTACGGGGCCTGGCGGCGCCGCGCGGCGCCGCGCGCGCTGCTCCCGGGGCTTGCGGCGTGCGCTGGGATCGCGCTGTTCGCGCTGCTCTACGATGCTCCTTCCTGGCGGCTCTACCTTGCGCCGCCGCTGGCGTCCGGGTGCCTGCTGGCTGGGGTGGGCGGCGCCGAGCTAGTGCGCTGCTGCGGACGCTGGCGAGCGCTGGCCGGCGGCGCGCTGGCGGCGGCGATCGGCATCGCGATCCTGGCGACCTGGCCGCTGGTGGACGCCAGCACCGACCACCGGGCGGCGCAGTATGCAGACGCGGTGATGGGGCAGGCGCCGCGCGGGGCGCTGGTGCTAACAGTCTCGGACGAGGCGACGTTCCCGCTGTGGTACACGCATTTCGGACTCGGGCGGCGCGACGACCTGCGCTTGGCCAACGAGACGCTCCTAGATTTCGAATGGTACCGCGCCAATCTGCGCCGGACCTACCCCGACCTGACGGTGCCGGATGCGCCGAGCGGGAGCTGGGGCGACACGCTGGCGGCGCGCAACCCGCAGATCGGCGCGGTGTGCCGGGCGAGCGAGACGGCGGAGCTGGCGTGCTTCAGGACATTGGGCTATTGACGATTGACGATTGACGATTGAGGGCGTGATTATGGCAATTTTCAAGCGTTATTACACATATTGACGAGCAAATACTCATTGACTATTGACTGTTCATACGGGTAATAATGAGTGTCAATAGTCAATTGTCAATAGTCAATACGTTAGGGGGTGGCGAACTCAACGATGAGCTCGGTGATGCGCCGGGGGGGGATGGCGAAGCTCACGATCTGGCCATCGCTGGACGATGGGGGGAGCGATGTCGCGCCGAGCGCCGACCCCGGCGGCAGCAGCAGCTTGACGGTAGTGTCATCGCGCTGACCAGGCTGGCGCTGGAGCCTGAGGGTATAGCGATAGCCGCCGTCTGCGGCGCGAGCGATGGCTGGCAGCGCGTAGCGAAAGGTGACCTGGCGCTGGCCGCCGCGCGGCACGACGACCAGGGTCTCGAAGCTGAGCGCGCCACCGTCTGATGGCTGGGAGGTGACGCTGCCAGTATCGGCGACGCCGGAGAGCATCCACTCAGCTGGCGTCTGGACGGTCTCGGCGTCGGTCAGGCTGGCGGACGGCGGCACCAGCAGCCGCAGATAGTTCCAGTAGCAATCGTCGGCGCGGTCCTCGTAGCGCGGCGCGGCGCGGGCGAACTGTTTGCGCCATTGGTCGCAGCTGGCTTGGCCGCTGGCGAGGTGCTGGTAGCGGATCTGCGCCGCGGCGCGCGGGCGGGATGGGTCGCTGAGATCGACGGCGTAGCTGACCGAGCGCCTGATGTTGGGATTAACTTTGTTGTAGCCCATGTTGGTATCGATGGGCATGAGGAAATCGGCGCTGCCCGGCTGGACGGCGGCATCCCAGCCGTGGGCGGCGATCACAGCGGCGGCCGGCGTGTCTGGCAGATCCACGATCAGGTGGCCGTCGTCGAGCGCGGCGAGCAGCGTGGCGGCGATGGTGGCCGGCGGGGCGGACGGGCGCTGGAGCTGGGCGAGGATGGCCTCGGCGAGTGGCTGAAGGAATTTTTTGCGGCCGCCGGCGCCGGTGGGGTGGTCTGGGGCGCTCCAGCCATCGCGCAGGAACTGGCCGATAGTCTGGGCGGTGACGGGCGGCTGACCGCCTGGGACGATGACCGGGCCGCTGATGGTGAGCAGCGACGCCACAGCCTGCGGGTCGGCGATGATCGCGCCGTCGAGCGGGACGCCGGTGCCGAGGGTGTAGAGCCGGCGCATGGTGGCGGCGGCGGCGGGGCCGTCTGGCGACCAGTTGGCGTCGCGGAACACGAGCAGCAGCGGATCGCCCTGCTGCGCCGCCATGATGCGGCGCATGGGCTCCGGGGCGAGCGGGTAGGGCTGGGAGCCGACGCGATCCACTAGCGCCGAGTCCGCGATGGTGAAGGCGACGATCCGGCCGCCGTCCAGGGTGATGTGGCCGGCGGCGGTGAGAAACCCGCCGGTGGCACGGAGCTCGTCTGGGTTTTGGGCGGCGACGAGGTAGGTACGCCGGCCATCGCCGCCGAGGATCGACGGGGCGGCGATCGCGAGCGTCAGCGAGTCGGCGAGCGCTGGGGCGAGGAGAGCGGCGCGCTGGAGCGCTGCGGCGTCCTCGCTCGGGAGGGCGTCCATTTCGACAGACATGCGCGGGGCGGCGGCGAGCTGGCTGCGGGCGGCGATAAGGCTGGGGCGCGCTGCGACGAGCTGGGCCGTGAGCGCGGCGAGGTTGGGCGCTGGCGCGGCGATGACCGGCTCGATGGCGGCGGCGGCGGTATCGAGCGCGGCGCTGAGATCGGCGGCGGCGGCGGCGAGAGCCGGGGCCTTGGCGAGCAACTGGCCGTAGCGCGGCAGGCGGCCGAGCAGCGGCGCAAGCGGGGCGGCGGGGGCCAGGGCATCGCGCAGGGCGGCGGTGCTGGCGCGGAGATCGACGAGCTGGGGCCGGGCGGCGCGCAGGCTGGCGAGATCGGGCGCGGCGGCGAGCGCGGCGAGCGCGGCGGCCGAGCGGCGCACATCGGCGACGAGGACGCCGACATACAGCAGCCAGAGCAGCGGGAGCGCGAGCAGCGCGACGGCCAGCAGGCGCAGAAGAAGCCGTTTGTTCATGGCGATATTGTAGCGTAGAAGTCGGCGGGACATCGCCCGCCAGGTGAAAAGATTCCCCGCGCCGCCGACGCCATGCGGCGATGGCCGGCGCGACCGATGAGCGCAATGCACGAGGAGAGAAGCTATGGATCGAGATGTACGCAACCGACAGATCGCGCAGATCACCATACTCGCGGTCCTGGCCGCGCTGCTGATCGGCGGGATGGGGCGAGCGCAGGCGCAGACCGTCCCACGGCGGCCGACGCCGACGCTAGTGCCAGGGACGACCCCGCCGCCGCCGCTGCCGCCGCTGCCGCCGCTGCCGCCGGCGCTCGCCGGGATTATTCAGCCGATCACCGGGCTGCCGGTGAGCGCCGGGCCGGTGGTGGTCGGGCCGCAGAGCGGCGTCGAGCTGTACGGGCTGGACGGGCTGTGGTTTATCATCGTCGAGCCTGGCGACCTAGGAACCACGGGCACGCTTGAGATCCGCTCGATCGGGTTGGGCCAGACGATCGCGCCGGACGGAACGCTGACCTACCTGGCATTGAGCGAGATCCGGTTCACGCCGGCGCAGGCGTTCAGCCCGCGGGCCGGCGCGCTGCGGGCGCAGCAGAGCAACGCGGTGGTCTTCGCCTCGCCGGTGCAGACCGGGTACCGCTACAGCGAGACGGTGCTGAAGCAGGCCGGCGGCAACCCGACTGCGCTGCGGATCAGCGAGATCGACGCGGCTGGCAAGGCCTGGGCTGAGCTGCCGCCGACGCTCGACGCCGCCAGGCGCAGCGTCTCCGGGCCAGGGGCGCGCACCGGCCAGTACGCGCTCACCGTGCGGCGGGCGGCGGCGGTGGGGCTGCCGAACACCAGCGGCCAGATCCCGCTACGCCCGATCCAGCCAGCGCCGCCAGCGCCGCCAGTGCAGCCAGCGCAGCCGGTCTCGCCAGCGCAGCCGGTTCAGCCGGTTCAGCCAGCGCAGCCGGTCTCGCCAGCGCAGCCGGTCTCGCCAACGCAGCCGGTCTCGCCAGTCCAGCCGGTCCAGCCAGTCCAGCCGGTTCAGCCGGTTCAGCCAGCACGACCGAGCCTCCCGGCCGCCAGCGCGCCGAGCGCGGCGGCGCTGAGCCCGGCGCTGCTGTGGATCGCCGGGATACTGCTGGCGCTGGCGATCGCCGGGCTGGTGGTAGCGTGGCAGCAGCTGGCGCGCCGCCGCAGGGGGAGCGTATGATCCGCTCGCGAGCGCTGGCCGCCGCGCTGCTGGCCGCCGCGCTGCTGCTTGGGGCATGCGCCGAGCGAGCGAGCGACGCGCCGACGCCGCCGCCCTCGCCGCTGCCGCGCCGCACGGCGACGCCGGCCGTGGCGCTGCCGGTGTACCAGGTGGAGCGCGGCGACATCACCGATGGCGTGACGCTGAGCGGGCGGGTGACGGCCGCGAGCGACCAGGACGTGGCGTTTGCGCAGGCCGGCTACATCAAAGTGCTGGCGGTGCGGCGCGGCAGCCCGGTGAAGGCCGGGCAGGTGCTGGCAGAGCTCGATCTGGGCGAACTGCCCGACCAGCTATCCAAGGCGCAGAGCGCGCTGGCGCAGATCCAGCAGGGCAACGCCGCCGCCAACCAGCGGCGCTCGCTGGCGGTGCAGGGGGCGCAGATCCAGCTGGCGAACGCGCTCGGGATGCTGGAGCGGGCGCGGCGGCCGGCCAGCGGCACCGGCGTCGCGCAGGCCGCCTCCGACGTGGAGAAGGCCAGGCTGAAGCTGACTCAGACCCGCGCCGACCTCTCGGCGCGCAAGAGCGAGGCGGCGGCGGCCATTGACCGGGCGGGCAACGCGCTGCGCGACGCGCAGGCGGCCTACAGCGCGGCGCTGTGGCGCAACGGCAACAAGCCAGACGCCGAGCTCAACGCCGAGCAGCGCGCGGCGCAGGACGCGGCCAGGCGCACGGTGGAGAACGCGCAGTCCGCGGTGGACCAGGCCAAGGTAGACTACGACCTGGCCATCCAGAATGAGACCACCGGCGTGGCGCTGGCCGAGCAGGATGTGGTCTCGGCGCAGCTGCGGCTGGACGCGTCCAAGATCGGACCGGACCCGCTCGAGATCGCGGCGGCCGAGCGCGGCGTGGCGGCGGCGCAGGTGGCGGTGAGCAGCGCTGCGGCCAGCGGCGATGACCCAGGCGTGGCCCAGCGCACCGCCGACGCACAGGCGGCGATCGACGCGATCCAGAAGAAGATCGACGCGGCGCGGCTGCTGGCCCCGACCGACGGGATCGTGGCTGAGGTCGGCGTCAACCCCGGCGACAAAGTCGAGGCGTTCGCGCCGGTGGTCAACATCATCAACCCGTCACAGCTGGTGATCGTGGTGAGCGATGTGGGCGCCGACGTGCTGGCCAGGCTGAGCGCTGGCCAGCCGGTGAGCATCCAGTTTGGCCGCGCGCCGGAGCAGCCGGTGCAAGGCCAGATCGCGCAGCTCCCGTCGTCGCTGACCGCCACCGGCACCGGCGTGCGCAGCGACTCGCGGCTGAAGGTGACGTTCGCGCGGGGCGATCTGACGCTGGCGGTGGGCGACATGGCGAATGTGAACGTGACGCTGGCGAAGGCCGACGGCGTGCTCTGGCTGCCGCCGCAGGCGATCCGCAGCTTCGACACGCGGCGGTTTGTGGTGCTGCGCGGGCAGCGTGGCGAGCGACAGGTGGATGTGACGCTTGGGATGGGCAACGCGCAGCGGGTGCAGATTATCAGTGGGCTGACGCAGGGCGATCTGGTGGTCGCGCCGCAGGTAGGAGGCTAGGGTGGAATTTCGCGAGTACTGGAAAGTCATCAAGCAGCGGCTGCTGTGGATCATCGTGCTCGGCGCGGTGGGCGCGGCCGCGACGCTGGCGTATACCTGGCAGCTGCGCGCGCAGTACCGGACAACGACGACGCTGTTTCTCAACCCGGCGGCCGCCAGCCCGCTGCTGCCGTACCAGTCCACCAAGACGGTGCAGTCGGTGGCCAACACCTACGAGGAGTTCATCCGCACCCGCTCGTTCGCCACGATGGTGGCCGACCGATCGCAGCTGCCGCTGACGGCCGAGCAGATCGGGCGCATGATGACGACGCAGTACATCCAGGACACGCAGTTTTTCCGCATCATTGTGACCGACACCGACCCGTACATGGCGCAGACGGTGGCCAACACCGCCGCCGACGTACTGATCGCCGAGAACAGCGCGCGGCAGCAGGCCGAGCAGGCGCAGATCCAGAGCCAGCGCAACCAGGACCCGGAGATCCAGCAACTGAGCGACCTGCGCAACCTGCTGCAGGAGGAGCTGAAGCTGCACAACGGGCAGATCGTCACGCTCAGCGAGCAGGTCAACGCCATCGAGTCGCGATCGCCATCTGAGCGCAATAATGACCGGCTGACCAGCCTGCGGCAGGAGCTGATCGCGGAGCAGACGGCGCGCTCGCAGACGCTGACCAGCCTGGCGCAGGTCCAGGCTTCGCTGACCGCCAACGGCACCACGGCGGCGCAGGCCCCAGACACCGCCGTGGTGGTGGACCCCGCCCCGGTGGGCGTGGCCTTACCGCGCAACGTCATTGAGTACAGCGTCTTGGCGCTGCTGCTGAGCCTGGGGATGGGCGTGGCGGGCGCCTTCCTGCTGAGCTACCTAGACTTTACCGTGCGGACGCCCGAGGCGCTCGACGCCGCCTACGGCCAGCAGTCGCTCGGGGTGGTGGCGAAGGTGGCGGGCAAGCAGGTGCGCGGCGGGCCATCGGCCAACTACCAACTGACGGTGAATGACCCGACATCGGCGGCCGCAGAGTCCATCCGCGCGCTGCGCACTAGCATCGAGGTGGCCGGGCTGACCAGCCCGATCGGCTCGCTGCTGATCACCAGCACCGGCCCGAGCGAGGGCAAGACGTTTGTGGCGGCCAACCTGGCGGTCAGCTTCGCGCAGTACGGCAGCCGAGTGCTGCTGGTAGACCTGGATCTGCGCAAGCCGACGGTCCACAGCGTGTTCGGGGTGCAGCGCGAGCAGGGGTTCACCAACCTGGTGATGAGCACGCCGACCGACGCGGCGACGCAGGTGCGGCCGCGGCTACGGACGATTTACGAGCGCGCCAGCAACCGCGACGCGCTGCGACAGCACTACCTCAACGGCAACGGCAGCGGGCAGCGCGGCGGGATGTCTATGAACCAGCTGCAGCAGATGCTGCGCGAGGTGGAGACCGACGACCCGGAGGTGCGGACGCTGGTGAGCGAGGTGCGCGATTTTCTGAACCAGCGCGACGACATCGCCCGCTACCTCCAGCCGAGCGGCATCGAGAACCTGCGGCTGCTGACATGCGGCACCATCCCGTTCAATCCATCGGAGCTGCTCGGCTCACCGCGGGCAGCGCAGGTGATGGAGCAGCTCAAAGAGCACGCCGACATCGTCATCTTCGACTCGCCGCCGGCCGCGACCGTGACCGACGCGGCGATCATCGCGCCGCGGGTGGACGCCGCAATCCAGGTGGTGCGCGCCGGCTCGACCAGGATCGACCTCGTGCGGCGCTGCCGGCAGATCCTGGCGCAGACCAATGTGCGGATCCTCGGGCCGATCCTCAATCAGGTGGAGCGCGCCGATCTGGGCTATTATAGCTACTATTACGAGTACAGTTACCGCGATATGAGCGGCAAGCGCCAGATGGGGAAGAGGCGGGTGTGATGAGCGATGGACGACGCGCTGCCCTGATCGACCGCGACGGGACGATCATCCACGACCCTGGCTATCTGAGCGACCCGATGGGGGTGACGCTGCTGCCGGGGGCGGTGGAGGGGCTGCGGGCGCTCCACGACGCCGGGCTGCTGCTGGTGCTGGTGAGCAACCAGGCCGGCATCGGCCGTGGCTACTACGACGAGCGCGCGCTGACGGCGGTTCACGAGCGGCTGGCCGGGCTGTTGCGGCAGCGGGGCGTAGCGCTCGACGCCGCGTACTACTGCCCGCACGCACCGTGGGACCGCTGCGGCTGCCGCAAGCCGCAGCCCGGCATGCTGATGCGCGCCGAGGAGGAGCTGGGCGTGGACCTGGCGCGCTCGTGGATGGTCGGCGACAACCTGAGCGATATCGGGGCTGGGTTCAGCGCCGGCTGCACCACCATCCTGCTGGCGGACGACGCGCCGAGCGTGGCGCTAGAGCAGGCGCTGCCCGACGTGGTGATGCCCGACCTGCGCGCCGCCGCGAGGTGGATCGTGCGGCATCTGTAGCGGGTGGGATGAAGCGATGATCTTGAGACCGGGACGCATGAGATCCCTCAGACCTAGCAGGTCTCGCGGATCGATCCTGACCAGGGCTCGATCCGCCGGGATAGCGGGCCTGACGCATCAGATCCCTCAGACCTACCAGATCTTTGGCAGCGACCTGACGCGAAGCCGATAGAGCGTAGCGACCAGGAAGGATTGTATGATCGATAAGATGACCGCCGAGCGCCCCGATATCGTACCGCCAGCGCCCGAGCCGCAGCCGATCCGGATCGCCGCGACCAAGGGCTGGGCCGGGCTACGGCTCGGCGAGGTCTGGGAGTACCGCGAGCTGCTCTACTTCCTGGCCTGGCGCGATGTCAAGGTGCGCTACAAGCAGACGCTGCTCGGCGCGGCGTGGGCGATCATCCAGCCGCTGATGACGATGGTGGTCTTCAGCCTGTTCTTCGGCCGGCTGGCCAAGATCCCCTCGGACGGCGTGCCCTACCCGCTGTTCAGCTTCGCCGCGCTGGTGCCGTGGACGCTGTTCGCCAGCGGCATCGGGATGGCGGCCAACAGCGTGGTGGGCAGCGCCAATCTGATCAAGAAGGTCTACTTCCCGCGCCTGGTGGTGCCGATCGCCAGCGTGCTGACCGGCTGCGTGGATTTCCTGATCGCGCTGGCGGTGCTGCTGCTGATGGTGCTGGGCTACGGCCGCGCGCCGACGGCCAATGTGCTCTGGCTGCCGCTGCTGACGCTGCTGGCACTGATCACGGCGCTCGGCGTCGGGCTGTGGCTGGCGGCGCTGAACGTCAAGTACCGCGACGTGCGCTATGTGCTGCCGTTCATCACCCAGATCTGGCTGTTCGCCACCCCGATCGCCTACCCGAGCAGCCTGCTGAGCGGGCCATGGCAGGTAGTCTACGCGCTCAACCCGATGGTCGGCGTGGTGGAGGGCTTCCGCTGGGCGCTGCTGGGGACATCCACCGCGCCAGGCCCGATGGTGCTGGTCTCGGCGGCTGTGGCGCTGCTGCTGCTGGTCAGCGGCGCTGCCTACTTCCGCCAGATGGAGCGCACATTCGCCGATATGGTGTAGGAATTGACTATTGACTATTTTCTGAGCCAGTGCCAGCGGGGATTTGGGGCCAGGTACCCTCTGGGTGTCCCCGAGATTCTCCCGCTTCTCTCCGATGAGGAATATGCTATGCAGAGCGAGTTTTTTGCGCGGGTGCGCGCGGCCGGCTGCCTGGTGATCGGCGAGGTGGCGCAGGCCCACGACGGCAGCCTGGGGCTGGCCCACGCCTTCATCGACGCCACCGCCGACGCCGGGGCGCACGCGGTCAAGTTTCAGACCCACATCGCTGCCGAGGAGAGCACGCCGGCCGAGCCGTGGCGGGTGCGCTTCAGCCAGCAGGACGCGACGCGCTACGATTACTGGCGGCGCATGGAGTTCGCCGAGGCGCAGTGGCTCGGGCTCAGGCAGCACGCCGACGACCGCGGGCTGCTGTTTCTCAGCTCGCCGTTCTCGCTCGCGGCGGTGGCGCTGCTGGCGCGTGTGGGCGTGCCGGCCTGGAAGGTGGCGTCTGGCGAGGTGGGCAACGCGGCGCTGCTCGACGCGATGCTGGCGGCCGGCGGCCCGCTGCTGCTCTCAAGCGGCATGAGCCCGCTGGCCGAGCTGGACGCTGCCGTGGCGCGGGCGCGGGCGGCGGGCGGCGAGGTGGCGCTGCTCCAGTGTACCAGCGCCTACCCCTGCCCACCAGAGCGGGTGGGGCTGAACGTGCTGGCCGAGCTGCGACAGCGCTACGGCTGCCCGGTCGGGCTCTCTGACCACTCTGGGGCGATCTACGCAGGGCTGGCCGCCGCCGCGCTCGGCGCCGAGATCCTTGAGGTCCACGTGACCATGAGCCGGGCGATGTTCGGCCCCGACGTGCCGGCATCGCTGACGCCTGACGAGCTGCGGCAGCTGACCGATGGGGCGCGCGCCATCCGTGCCATGCTGGACAGCCCGCTGGACAAAGACGCCGCCGCCGCAGACGCCGCGCCGCTGCGGGCGCTGTTCACCCGCAGCGTGGTTGCGCGCCGCGCGCTCGCTGCCGGCCACTTGCTGCGCGAAGACGACCTGATCGCCAAGAAACCTGGCACCGGCATCCCCGCCAGCCGCATGGCCGAAGTCGTCGGGCGGCGGCTGGCGCGGGCGGTGGACGCCGACGCGCTGCTGGCCGAGGACGACCTGCGATGAGCCGCACCATCTGCGCCGTGATCACCGCCCGCCCGAGCTACAGCCGGGTCAAGACCGCCCTGCGCGCCATGCAGGCCCACCCCGGCATCGAGCTGAGGCTGGTGGTGGCGGCATCGGCGCTGCTGGATCGCTACGGCACGGCGGCGCGCATTATCGAGGATGACGGCTTCCCGATCGCCGCCAAGGTCTACAGCGTGCTGGAGGGCGAGAACCCGGCGGCCATGGCCAAGACCACCGGGCTCGGTCTGATGGAGCTCGCCACCGTGTTCGATAACCTGCGGCCGGACGTGGTGCTGACGGTGGCCGACCGCTTCGAGACCATGGCGACGGCCGTCGCAGCCGCGTACATGAACATCCCGCTGGCCCACGTCCAGGGCGGCGAGGTGACCGGCTCGATCGACGAGAAGGTGCGCCACAGCATCACCAAGCTGGCCGACCTGCACTTCGTGGCCACCGCGCTGGCGGCCGAGCGCGTGATTCGTATGGGCGAGGACCCTGCCACAGTGTTCGTCACCGGCTGCCCGTCGATCGACATCGCGCTGGAGATGCGGCGCGCGCCAGACCCGAGCTTCGACCCGATCCGGCGCTACGGCGGGGTGGGAGCCGATCTCGATCTGCGCGGCGGCTACCTGGTGGCGATGCAGCACCCGGTGACCACCGAGCACGAGCTGGCGCGGCAGCAGATGGCATCCACGCTCCACGCGCTGGCGTCGTTCGACATGCCGACGCTGGTGTTCTGGCCGAACGTGGACGCCGGCGCGGACGGCACATCGAATGCGATCCGCACCTTCCGCGAGCTGGAGCGGCCGACGCAGATGCACTTCTTCAAAAACATGACCCCGACCGACTTCCTGCGGCTGCTTGACGGCGCGGCCTGCCTGGTGGGCAACTCCAGTGTCGGGGTGCGCGAGGCGGCCTACCTCGGGGTGCCGGTGGTCAACATCGGGACGCGGCAGACCGGGCGCGAGCGCGGCGGCAACGTGCGCGACGCCGGCTACGATGCGGCGTCGATCCGCCAGGCGATCGCGGCGCAGCTGACCCACGGCCGCTATGCCCAGGACGCGCTCTACGGCGATGGGGCGGCGGGCGGGCGAATCGCGCGGCTGCTGGCCGAAGTGCCGCTGCACGTCGAGAAGCGGCTGATGTACTAAGCGAACCAGCGAACCAGCGAACCGGACGGAGCGATCGATCCGCTAATCTGCGCTAATCTTCGCGAATACCGGACGGAGCGTAGTGACCGGGACGCATCGCACGGAGCCAGGAGCCAGGAGCCGGACGAAGCACCACGCCGCGTGACGCCCGTAGCCCGTAGGGGCGAAGCACGCGCCGCCACCCGATCGCGCTCAGGCGATCATCCATGCGCGCGCGCTTCGCCCATACAACCGCCCCGCCCGAGCGACCACGTGACCCGGACGTGTCGCACGCAGCAAGGACACCACATATGCGCGTGCTCGGCCTGATCCCCGCGCGCGGCGGCTCCAAAGGCGTGCCGCGCAAGAACATCCGCCAGCTGGCCGGCCGCCCGCTGCTGGCCTACACCGCAGACGCCGCGCGCGGCGCGCGCTCGCTGACCCGCGTCGTGCTCAGCACCGACGACGAGGAGATCGCGGATGTCGGGCGGGCGTGCGGGCTGGACGTGCCGTTCCTGCGCCCGGCGGATCTGGCCGGGGACGCCGCGCCCACGCTGCCAGCGGTGCAGCACGCGCTGCGCTGGCTCGCCGAGCGCGGCGAGATCTACGACGCGGTCTGCCTGCTCCAGCCCACCAGCCCGCTGCGCACCGCCGCAGACATCAACGGCTGCGTCGCGCTGCTTGCGACCAGCGGGGCGGACGCGGCGATCTCAGTGCTGCCGGTGCCGCCAGAGTATAACCCGCACTGGGTCTACTTCGCCGACGAGGCCGGCGCGCTGCATCTGAGCACCGGCGAGGCCCAGCCCATCCCACGCCGCCAGAGCCTACCGCCGGCCTTCCACCGCGATGGATCGATATACGTGACTCGCAGCCACGTCGCGCTGGCCGGCAGCCTGTACGGCGAGCGAGTGGTGGGGTACGCGATGCCGCAGCGCCCGAGCGTCAACATCGACACGCTCGATGACTGGGCGCTCGCCGAGGCGCTGCTGGCCAACCTGCAATCGTAACGCCACGCTTCCGTAATATACGAGCGCCGCTCGCACACCGCTGCATCGGCTATGATGGGCACGAGAGCGCTACAGCTGGTGTGAAGGAGCGGGCGATGTGCGGGATCGCAGGGGCGTGCGGGAATACCATCGAGATGGCCGCCGTGGAGCGGATGACCGGCGCGCTGCGCCACCGCGGCCCAGACG
>JAYUUK010000026.1:0-2176 GCA_043754595.1 Roseiflexaceae bacterium
CCCCCGTCGTTGGCTGCGCTGCCCCCCGCCGCCCGATCAAACCTTCTTCATGAACCGATCGGTGAAGTGCTTGCGCGCCTTGGCGACTTTGGGCGCCACCACCGCCTGGCAGTAGCCCTGGAACGGATTTTTGGCAAAATAGTTCTGGTGGTAGTCCTCGGCCACGTAGAAGATCTCGCGCGCGGTCACCTCGGTCACGATCGGGTGGCTCCAGAGCTTGGCGGCGTTGAGCTCGGCGATCGTCGCCAGCGCCGTATCGCGCTGCGCATCGGTGTGGTAGTAGATCGCGCTGCGGTACTGTGTGCCGGCGTCCGCGCCCTGCCGGTTGAGCGTCGTCGGGTCGTGGATGGTGAAAAAGATATCCAGCAGGTCGCGGAACGCGATCTGCTCAGTGTCGAACTTGATCTGCACCACCTCGGCGTGGCCGGTGCGGCCGGTGCAGACCGCCTCGTAGCTCGGGTCCACCACCTTGCCGCCCATATAGCCGGAGAGCACATCGGTCACACCCTGGATCTCATCGTAGACCGCCTCAAGGCACCAGAAGCACCCACCGGCCAGCGTCGTCGTCTCGATTGTCATCGCGTTGTTTCCTTGCTATACTTGGGCGCTATGCAACAGCCGCGCCGCATCAAAATTCTCGGTGTCGCCATCAATGATACCACCGAAGCCGAGGCGCTCGCCACGGTCGCCAGCTATATCGCCAAACGCGGGCCGCACCAGGTGGTCACGGTCAACCCCGAGTTTGTGATGGAGGCGCGGCGCAATGCAGCGTTTCGGCGGGTGCTGGCCGCCGCCGACCTCGCCACGCCCGATGGAATCGGGATCGTGCTGGCGGCCAGGCTGCGCGGCGAGCGCTTCCGCGCCCGCGTCACTGGCATCGGGCTGGTGCGGGCGATCGCGCGCGATGCTGCCGGACGTGGCTGGCGACTGTTTCTGCTCGGGGCCGCCCCTGGCGTGGCCGAGCGCGCGGCGGCGGCGCTGCGCGATGACCATCCCGGTCTGGTCGTCGTTGGGTGCCACGCCGGCTCGCCACGCCCCGACGACGAGGCCGCGATCCGGCAGCTCGTGCTGGTCGCCCGGCCGGATGTGCTGCTAGTGGCGTACGGCCACCCGGCGCAGGAGCTCTGGATCGCCCGTAACCAGCCGCTGCTGCGCGTCCCGGTCGCCATCGGCGTCGGCGGCACGTTCGACGAGCTGGCCGGCGTGGTTCGCCCCACCCCGGCGCTGGTGCAGCGGCTCGGGCTCAAGTGGGCCTATCGGCTGTGGCAGCAGCCGCAGCGCCTGCCGCGCATCATCGATGCCGTGCCCCGCTTCGCCATCGCCGCGCTCGCCGATGCCCTGCGCCGGGTTTGACACAACGGCGCAATTTGACGCAAAGACGCAAAGACGCAGAGCGAGTAGGTTGCCCGGTATCTGTGGCTATCTGTGGACAAATGTGCGATCGTGGCTCACCCCATCAGTGGCGCGATCTGACCCCACAGCGCGGCGGCCGGTTCGCCTTGGATTGAGATAATCGGTGGGCGCGAGGCGATCTGCGGCAGCCCGACGATCTCTGGCAGCAGCGCCTTCAGCGCGCCGACGTTGCCGTAGCCTTTGATCGCGTCGGAGATCGCCGCCACCCGTGTCTGCGCCGCAGCCACATCGCCGCCTGCGGCGTGGGCATCGGCCACGGCGCGCAGCTCGCGGGGGAATGCGTTGGCGATGGCGAAGATACCGCCGGCCGCGCCGTCCGCCAGCGCGCGCGCGAACAGCGGGGCCGCCCCGGTGAATACCCGCAGCTCGGGGAAACGCGCCGTCAGCATCGCTGTGTTCGCCGCGTCGCCGCCGCTGTCCTTCAGCCCATAGACCATCTGCGGGTGGCTGGCGTACAGCGCGTCGATCAGCCCGGGTGTGATCGCCACCGCGCTCATCGGCGGGATGTGGTACAGCACCAGCTTCGCATGGGGCGGCAGCGCATCGCAGACCGCGCGGTAGAACGCGATCAGCCCGGCCTCCGATGGGTTTTTGATGAAGAACGGCGGCAGCACCAGCGCCGCGTCGCAGCCGGCGTCGATGGCGTGGCGGGTCAGCGCGATGGTATCGTTGAGCGCCGCGCAGCCGGTGCCGGGGATTACCTTCAGCTCGCCGCAGTTCGCCAGCACCAGATCGATCAGCTGCATCCGTTCGGCCACCGTCA
>JAYUUK010000027.1:0-6359 GCA_043754595.1 Roseiflexaceae bacterium
GGCTCCGCTGCCGATGACGACCACCCGCTTGCCGGCGTAGTCGAGATCTGCGGGCCAGCGCTGCGGGTGGACGATCTGCCCGCCGAAGCGCTCCATGCCAGGCCAGGAAGGGGTATGGCCGGCGTCGTAGCGGTAGTAGCCGCTACACATATAGAGGAAGCTACAGCTGATCTGTGTCAGCTCGCCGCTCGCCACGCGCTCGACTTCGACCGTCCAGCGGGCCTCGGCCGAGCTCCAGCTGGCGCCGCGCACCCGGCAGCCGAAGCGGATGTCGCGGTCGATGCCGTAGGCCGCCGCCGTCTCACGGATGTAGCGCAGGATCGAAGGGCCGTCGGCGATCGCCTTGGCCTCCTGCCACGGCCGGAAGGCGTAGCCGAGCGTGTGCATGTCCGAGTCCGAGCGGACGCCGGGGTAGCGAAACAGGTCCCAGGTGCCGCCGATCGCGTCGCGCGCCTCAATGATGACGTAGCGCCGGGCAGGGCAGCGGGTCTGCAGATGGTAGGCGGCGCTGATGCCGGAGAGCCCGGCCCCGACGATCAGCACGTCGACGTGCTCGGTCATACAAAGATCCTATCGGAGTAAAAAGATCGTGGGGGCTGCGCCCTCACACCCCCGCTGTGCGCCGAAATCCATCGCGTACGTAAGGGCAAAGCAAGCGCGGCTATGGTTCGCCGCCACGGAATCGATCGAGATCCAGGCGCGCTTCGCCCCCACGCCGCCGCCCCACACCCGCTGTGCGCCGCTACGACTCGAACCCCTCCGGCATGGTGGTGGCGTCCGGCGGGCAGGCCAGCGTCGCGATGTCCTCCGCACGGTCAGGGTGGGTCGGCAGCAGCTCGTCGCGCGTCCCGCCGACGAACAGCCCGTCGCTGAAACCGGGGGCCATGGTGCAGCCGTAGAGCGAGTAGCGCCCGCCCTCGACCATATGCCCGGCCTGCCAGACGCCGGCCGGAACCACGAACTGCACCGCGTGGCCTGCCAGCGGGTCTGGACCCATGATCACATCGCGGCTGGTGCCGTCTGGGTAGAGCAGGATCAGTCGCAGCGGGTCGCCGCCGTAGAAGTGCCAGATCTCGTCCGCCGCCAGCCGGTGGAACAGCGAGACGCTGCGCGGCGCAGCGCAGTAGAGCGCCACGATCGCGCTGCCGATCGGCTTGCCATTATCGCTCTCGGCCGCCGAGCGGTAGGTCTTGGTGTACAGCGTCCCCTCGACCGGCAGCGGCGCGAACCCGTAGTGCGCGATCAGCGCGCTCACCTCTGGCAGCATAGAGTCTCCTCAGCTCGTCGTGATGCTCACCGTCTCCCACGCTGCTTCGAGCAGCCGCTGCGTCCGCTCGCTGGCCTCGATGCTGGCGCGCGCTGCCTCGCCCTGCGGGTCCCGCGTGAGCGCGACGAAGTGCGCCATCATGGAGACGACCTGGGGCGCTTCGGCTGGCGTGGCGAGCCTGGCGAAGCCGCTCGGGCCGACGACCCCGGTGCGCTGGGTGAACCCGACGGTGTAGGCGACTTCGGGCGGGGCGAAGCCGCTAGCCCAGTCCAGCACGAAGTCGTCCAGGCTCAGCGCGCCGCCCGGGCCGCGGATGGCCAGATCCATCAGGCATGTGCCGGTGGTGTAGTCCACGTCCCACGTCGCGGTGCAGCCGCTGGCGAGCCGCAGCACCCCGGCGGCGCGCACGATCGCCCCGCTGGCTGCGTCGCGGCTGGCGAAGGTGTGAGAGCCGACCGGCTGGGTATCGCCGGCGGCGAACTCGACGACTGCGCGCATGCTGTACCACGCCATATCGCCAAACGCCCCGGTCGGCTCGCTGGCCGGGTCGAAGCGGATGCCGCTGCGGTCGGGCGACGGGAAGCAGAAGGCGCTGGCGATCGAGTGGGGCGTGCCGACGGCGGTGGCGATCTGGCGCTTGATCGCCGCCGTGCGCGGGTGGTGGACGAAGTGGGTGCCGTCCATAAATGCCACGCCGCTGGCTCGGCACGCGGCGGTGATCCGCTGGAGCGATGGCAGATCGACGAACGGCTTGTCCGCCAGGACGTGCTTGCCCGCCAGCGCCGCCGCCACGCAGATCGGCTCGCGCGCGGCGGTCGGCGTGGCGACGTACACCGCATCGAGACCATCCCAGGCCACCAGCTCGCGCCAGGATTCGAAGACCCGCACCCCGCCGCGCTCGTGGTCGTGCCGCTGCGCGAAGGCCTCGGCGCGCTCCGGCCGGCGGCTGGCCACGGCCACCAGCCGTGCGCTGGTGGGCAGCAGCGCCGCCGCCACGATGTCGGCGATGAAGCCGGCGCCGACGATCCCGATCCGCAGGTCTGTGTCCATGCTCGCTCCTCGCATCGCTGGCCTCACGCGCCCCGCCCGATGAGCGGCTGGGTGCGCGCGTCGGCGCTGCTGCTGTTTGCTCTGAGACAATCGCGCCGATCAGTCGCTCGCGTGTGACGCTCGTGTGGCGCGCTCGTGGTCGGCGATGACGCGCCGCTGACCGGCGGGATCGCAGTTGCGGTGCTGGCTGACGCCACGGTCGGCGCTCGTCTATGTGCTACGCGCTGCGTCGCTGGGCTTCTGCGCCGTCTGCCGCAGCTGCAGCGCGTGGGCGATCCCGCTCTGAAGCGTGCTGCGGGTGGTGATGCCGGACAAGTCGATGCCCATGCCAACCAGGGTCTGCGCTACCTCGGGGCGAATGCCGGTCAGGATAATCGTGCCGCCGAGCAGCCCGACCGCCCGCGCCGCCCGCATCAGGCCATCTGCCACATAAGTATCTACCAGAGGAACGCCGGTGATATCCAGGATCACAATCTCGGCCTGCATCGCGCTCACGCCAGTCAGCAGCGTCTCCAGCACCTGGCTAGCTCGGTCGGCGTCGATCGTGCCGATCAGCGGCATCGCCACCACGCCGGGAGCGATCGGGATAAGCGGCGTGGAGAGCTCGCGCAGCGCGGCCCGCTGTGCATCGATCACCCGGGTCTGCAGCTCCTGCTGCGCGGCCTCAGCCCGCAGCTGGTCGGTGATATCGCGGATGATCGCACCGATCGCTAGCTCGTGCTGCTCGCTATCGCTGATAGTGAATGCTGTGAGCTGGCCGACGATCGTCGCACCCTGCTGCTGGCGAAGCGCGATCTGTCCGCTCCACGTCGCGCCGTGCTGCAGCCGAGTGAGCGCGCTAGCAGTATCGGCGTCGAGCAGCTCGCCAATCTGCTGTGCCGGCACATCGCCGATCATCTGGCGTAGCGCCGGGTTGATGTAGCTGATATGGCCGCTGGAGGCAAACAGCGCCACGGCATATGGCGCGTTTTCGGCCAGCGCGTAGAAGAGCTGAATACGCTGCTCGCGCTCGACCTGCGCCGTAATATCCTCGGTCTGCGATAGCACACCGACGACCTCATCGCGCTCGTTGCGCAGCTGCGCATTGTGCCACTGACACATGATCAGCCCGCCATCTTTGGTCGCGTTCATGTTTCGGCTGTTGGCGAACTGCCCATCGAGCAGCGCGCCGACCACCGCGTTCACATGTTCGAGCTCCATAGGTGGCACGAGGAGCTGGATGACGTTCTGCCCGATGGCCTCGGCGGCGCTCCAGCCGAAGATCCGCTCGGCGCTCGCGTTCCAGCTCGTCACGGCGCCGCGGGTGTCGAACTCGATGGCCGAGAGCGGGCTGGCGGCGAAGCTGCGCTCCAGCCTGGCCTGAGCATCGGTGATCCGGCGCACGTGATAGCCGACGACTTCCTTGGCCGCGATGTCCAGCACGCGCATCAGGCGCTCGACGCCCACGCCGGCGTGCGGTGCATCCGGCGCCACCTGCGCCGCAGCGCGGATGGCATAGCGCCGGTAGATCGAGATCGTATCGAGCATATCGCTGTAGTCGATGCCAGCCCCGAGCACGCCGGCCATGCGCGCCGCCAGCGTCGGCTTCGCCTGGTCGGGGTCGCCGAGGTAGGCGCTATAGAACAGCACCTGACCACGCGCATCGCTGGCGATCTGCTCGTGGCCGATCTGGGCGTACCTGGGAACATCGCGCTGCAGCTCGGCCACGATCGCCGGCAACATCGCCATCAGCGTAGCCTGCCAGCGATCGGTGAATTCACGCAGATCCGGGACGCCGGGGGTCTCATCCGACATAGAAGCCTCATTTCGGACGTTGCTGGATCGGCCGCAGCGCGACTCTTACTCAGGATGCTACATCGAACATGCCCGCTGCGTCAAGCGGCTGCGGCGCATCTGCTACAATGGCCGCATCGCAGCCGAGATCAAGCAGGTGACGAACGTTGAGCAGTGTCCCGCCGTCCGTTGACCACCGCGCGTCTGGCGCCGGGCGGGTGGCGCGCGTCTGGCGCAACTCTGTCATCGCGTCCGCGCTGCTGCTGGCTGCGCTGGCCGCGCTGCTGCTCGGGGCATCGCGCGCCACGCTGCGGCAGCAGATCGCCGTTGGCGCTGGCGACGAGCGGGCGCTCGCCGGGTTCTACGAGCCCGAGAGCAACGCGCTCGG
Source organism: Roseiflexaceae bacterium (assembly GCA_043754595.1). GTDB lineage: Bacteria > Chloroflexota > Chloroflexia > Chloroflexales > Roseiflexaceae > JAYUUK01. Next base: position 4,479 of record JAYUUK010000027.1, read on the forward strand.
CGGCTTCCGCTGGTCGCGGCCCGGCGCAACGCTGTTCATCTACGGTGCGGATGGACGGCAGACGCTGGTGCAGCTGCGGCTCAACGCCGCCCGGCCGGACGCTTCGGCGGCGGCGCTGACGCTGGAGAGCGGCGTATTTCGCGGCAGCATCGCGGTCGGCTCCACCTGGCGGCGCTACACGCTGCTGGTGCCGACGCGCCGCACCGACGACACGGCGCTAGTGTTCGGCGGGGACGCGCTCCGGCCGCCCGGCGACAACCGCGACCTCGGCGTGACGCTGAGCGACATCACGATTTCCCCGCTGGGAGGGCCGCTGGGGGGCGTGCCACCCGAGCGCGCGATCTTCCTGCTGTCTATCGCGCCGCTGATCTGGCTCGGCGCACTGGCGCTGGGGCTTGTGCCGCGCGCGGCGCTGGCGCTCGGCGTCGCATCGCTGGCCATCGTGTTCCTGGCCGCCGCGTCGCCGCTCGAGTCTGGCTACTGGCTGCCGACGTTCGGCTGGCCATGGTGGCCGGCGCTCGGGCTGATCGTGCTGGCCGCGTGGCCGCAGATCGATGCCTGGCGCGCCGGGGCTGGGGGCTGGGTTCAGCTGCGCATCGCGGTGCCCACGCCCGGCGTGGGGCGCTGGGAGCTAGCGGCGCTGCTGGGGCTCACGCTACTGGCGCTGGTGCTGCGGCTGGTGTCGCTCGATACGCTGCCGCTCGGGCTGTGGCGCGACGAGGCGCGGCATGGGCTGATCGCGCTGGAGATCCTGCGCGACCCGACCTACCGGCCGGTGTATGTGGTCCAGGGCGCGGATCTGCCGGCGCTGTTGTTCTACCTGGATGCACTGGCGATCGGGGCGATCGGCCCCGGCGTGGCGAGCGTGCGGCTGGTCAGCGCGCTGGCCGGCGCGCTCACGCCGCTGGCGCTGTGGTGGGCCGGCCGGCCGCTGCTCGGCAGGGGCGGCGCGCTGGCCGGGGCGGCGCTGCTGGCGTGGGCCGCGTGGAGCCTGAGCATGAGCCGCTGGGGCTTCCCCGCCACGCTCGATCAGCTGCTGACGCTGCTGGCCGTCGGGCTGGCGCTGCGCGGGCTGGGAGGTTGGCAGGGGAGGGCCTGGGCGCGCGGCGCGCTGCTCGGGCTGGCGGGGGCCATCGCGGCGCTGGCGGCCTACGCCTACCACACCGGCCGGCTCACCCCGCTGCTGCTGACGGCGCTGGTGGTCTGTCTGCTTGGCCGCGACCGACTGGCGTGGCGACGAGCCGCGTCCGGGCTGGCGCTGGCGCTGCTGCTCGGGCTGCTGGTGCTCGCGCCGCTGCTGCGCTTCATCGCCGATGACTTCGCCGGCTACAACCGCCGCACCTCAGCGGTGGCGTTCTCCACGATCCAGGACGCTGGCGTCCACGCGCCGCTCCTGCTGCTGTTGCAAAACGCCCGCAGCTACGCGCTGATGTGGCACGTTGCGGGCGACCGCAACGGGCGGCACCACCTGCCTGGCGCGCCGATGGTGGACGCGGTGACTGGGGCGCTGCTGCTCGGCGGCCTGGCGCTGGCGGCCCGGCGGCGCGGCACGCCGCTGACGCTGCTGACGCTCTGGCTCACCCTCGGGCTGGTGCCGGCGCTGCTGAGCGCCGGCGCGCCGCATGCGATGCGCTCGCTGCCGGCTCTGGCCCCGGCGTGCCTGCTGGCCGGCGGCGCGCTCGCCGCGCTGCTGCGGGAGCTGCAGCGCCGCGGCTCGCGACGGCTGGCCGTGCTCGGCGGCGGCGCGCTGCTGGCGCTGGTCATCGTGCTCGTGGTCGCCGTCAGCCGCAGCGGCGACGACGGGCCGACGGCGCGCACCGTGGTCAAGCTCGAGGTCATCTCGATCCCGCCCGGCGCCACCGTCGCCATCGACGGCAAGCG
>JAYUUK010000028.1:0-19138 GCA_043754595.1 Roseiflexaceae bacterium
CAGCACCGTGCCGACCGGCTTCACGCAGACCTACGACCTGACCGGGGCGCAGACCGACAGCACCGCGCTGCGGACGCTGACCTCGGGTCAGACCGCCACCGACGTGGACTTCGGCTACCGCGGCACCGCCAGCCTGGGCGACCGGGTGTGGCTCGATAGCAATGGCGACGCCACGCAGGACGCGACGGCGCTGGAGCCGGGCCTGCCGAACGTGACGGTGACGCTGGTCTGGGGCGGCCTCGATGGGAACCTGCTGACCGCGATGGACAACGTGACTTACACGACCACGACCAACGCCAGCGGCGGCTACAGCTTCGCCAGCCTGCCGCCGGGTAACTTCCGCGTCAGCACCAGCGGGCTCGCGAGCAACCTGACTCAGACCTATGACCTGACCGGGTCGCAGACCGACAGCACCGCGCTGCGGACGCTGACGGCGGGCGAGAACGCCATCGACGTGGACTTCGGCTACCGCGGCACCGCCAGCATCGGCGATACTGTCTGGTATGATGCCGATGGCAGCCAGACCCAGAACAACGCCGAGCCGGGGCTAGCGGGCGTCACCGTCACGCTGGTCTGGGGTGGCGCAGACGGACTGCTGGCAACCGCGATCGACAACGTGACCTATACCACCACCACCGATAGCAGCGGGAAGTACCTCTTCCCAGGTCTGCCGGTGAACGGGGCCAGCGATGAGTACCGCGTGACTGTCACGCCGCTCAGCGGCTTCGCGACACAAACCTACGATAGCGACGGCCTTGGGACCGCCGACACCTCGACGATCGACCTCGCGGCTGGAGCCAACGACCTGAATCAGGATTTTGGGTACCAGGGCGTGGCCGGGCTGGGCGACTTCGTCTGGGAGGACCAAAACGGCAATGGGCGGCAGGATGGCGGCGAGCTCGGGATCGATGGGATCGGCGTGCAGCTGTACGATGCGACCGGCACGAATCTGCTGGCCAATACCATCACCAGCGGCGGCGGTGCCTATTCCTTCCCAGGTCTCTCGGGCGGCAGCTACCAGGTGCGGTTCGGCCGCAGCACTGCCACGATCACATACACCCGCACCCTGACGGACACGGCGGTGGGTACCGACGTCGACGACAGCGATGCGAACGTCGGCACCGGCTTCAGCGGCCCGATCACCGTGCCGGGTACGGGCGTCAATAACGATGTGGACGCCGGGCTGTACCGCCCGGTCACGCTCGGCAACCGGGTCTACCACGACCTCAATGGCGACGGCGTGCAGGATCCTGGCGAGCCTGGCATCTCGGGCGTCACGGTGACGGTGGTCTGGTACGGGCCAGACGGCGTGTCCGGCGGCGGCGACGATATGACCTTCACGACCACCACCGACCTGGCGGGGCTGTGGAGCATCGCTAATCTGGCACCTGGCACCTTCAGCGTGACGACCTCGACGCCGGCGGCGGCTGGGTTCACCACCCTGACCGACAGCCTGGATAACGGGACGCCGAGCGCGACCGCCACCGTGGTCATCTCGACCACCTCGGGCATCGACCGCGCCGACCTGGACTTCGGCTACCGCGGCAGCGGCAGCCTCGGCGATACGCTGTGGCTGGACCGCAATGGCAATGGCAGCATCGATGTCGGTGAGCCTGGCCTGGTCGGCATCGGCGTGACGCTCACCTGGTACGGCCAGGACGGCGCGCTCGGCGGCGGCGACGACCAGATCTACACCACCACCACCGGCGCGAATGGGGCCTACAGCTTCACCAACCTGCCGGCCGGCAACTTCAGCGTTGCCATCACCACCGGCGATCTGCCGAGCGGGCTGACGCCGACCATCGACCTCGACGGGATCGCAACGCCCTCGACCACCGCTGTGGCGCTCACAGCCGGGCAGACCAGGCTCGACGCCGATTTCGGCTACCGAGGCGCTGGCAGCATCGGCGACCTGGTCTGGCTCGATCGCAATAGCGACGGGACCTATCAGGCTGGCGAGCCTGGCCTGGGCGGCATCACCGTGACCCTCACCTGGTACGGCCCTGATGGTGCGCTCGGCGGCGGCGACGACGCGACGATCACGCAGACAACCACGCTGCTCGGCGCGTATGACTTCACCGGGCTCCCGGCCGGCGTCTATGTGGTGGATGTGGATCAGTCCGGAGCGCCAGCTGGCACCGCGCTGACCACCGCCAACGACCCGCTGCCCGTGACGCTCGGCGTGGCCCAGAACTACAACATCGCAGACTTCGGCTTCGCCGGCAGCGCCAGGTTGGGCGACCGGATCTGGGACGATGTGAACGGCAATGGAGCGCAGGATAGCGGCGAGCCGGGGCTTCGCGACGTGACCGTGACGACGACGTGGGCCGGGCCGGATGGCACCTTCGGCACCAGCGATGATTTGCAGTACGTGCGCTTCACCGATAGCAACGGCCTGTACAACGTCACGAACTTGCCGGCCGGCACCTTCCGCGTGGCGGTCGACGTGACGACGCTTCCGCCAGGCTACGGCCTGACCTTCGACCCAGATGGCCTGATAGTGCCGTCGGTGGCCGACGTGACGCTGACCACTGGTGAGCGCCGCGACGATATCGACTTCGGCTACGACAACAACGCGCCGCCGGTCCCCGGCGCCGTGGGCGATAGGATCTGGCGTGATACCAATGGCGATGGGGTGCAGGATAGCGGGGAGAGCGGCATCCAGGGCGTCACGGTGCGCATCGTTGGCGCTGGCAACGATGGGCTGTTCGGCACCGCCGACGACCTGACCGGCATCGCGCCGCAGACCACCGACTCGACTGGGTTCTATCAGTTCACCGGTCTGGTGCCAGGCCGCTACCGCGTGACCGTGGATCCGGCTGGCATCCCTGCCGGCCTCGGTCAGAGCTACGAGCTCGACGGCACGCTCAACGGTAGCACCGAGGTGCAATTGCTCAGCGGCCAGACCCGCGGCGACGTCGACTTCGGCTATACCCCGTCGAACGCCGGCGCCCCGACCGGCACGATCGGCGATAGGGTCTGGAACGATGCGGACGGCGATGGGGTGCAGGACAGCGGCGAGCTCGGGATCGGCGGCGTGACCGTGACGCTGACCTGGGCCGGCCCCGACCGGATTTTTGGCACCAAGGACGATGTGGTGACCACCGCCGTGACCGACAGCGCCGGCATCTACGGCTTCGACTTACTCCCGTCCGGCCCGTACACGGTGACGATCGATGGGACGACCGTCCCGGGCGGCCTGAACGAGAGCTACGAGCTCGACGGCAGCCGCGATGGCTCGGTCGCGCTGGAGCTTGGCATCGGGCAGACGCGCACCGATGTGGACTTCGGCTACACCGCTGGCACCGTCCCTGGGGGCGTCAGCTCGATCGGCGACACGCTCTGGCTGGACTACAACGCCGATGGCATCAAGGACGCCGGTGAGCCTGGCATCCCAGGTGTGACTGTGCGGCTACTCAGCTACGGGCCCGATGGCACACTAGGCGGCGGCGACGACGTGACGTACAGCCAGGTAACCGACGCCAGCGGCACTTATAGCTTCGGCAGCCTGCCGGCCGGGATCTACCTGGTCACGGTGGATGGCGCGACGCTGCCTGCCGGGCTGGCGCAGACCTACGAGCAGGACGGCGTGCGCGATGGGAGCGTCGAGCTGACCTTGCTCGGCGAGCAGAACCGCGACGACATCGACTTCGGCTATCGCGGCACGGGTAGCCTCGGCGACCGCGTCTGGAACGACGCAGACGCCGACCGGCTGCAGGATGCTGGCGAGACAGGCATCGCCAACGTCTCGGTCACACTGCTCGGCGCAGGGTTCGATGGTGTCTTCGGCACCGCAGATGACCTGACGCGCACGACGACGACTGACTTGGACGGGTTCTATCTGTTCAGCAACCTGCCTGCCGGACGCTACCGGGTGACGCTCGCCACCGCCGGGCCGCTCGCCGGGCTGACCGAGACCTACGAGCTCGACGGCACGATGAACGGCAGCAGCGAGGCGACGCTGGGGACCGGGCAGACGCGGCTGGACATCGACTTCGGCTACACCAGCGCGCCGTTCGGGCCGTTCGGCAGCATCGGCGATACCGTCTGGCTGGACCTCGACGGTGATGGGGCGCAGAATGGCGAGCCTGGCCTGCCGAATGTGACCGTCACGCTCACGGCGGCGGGCGCCGACAATACGTTTGGCACAAGCGACGACGTGATCTTCACCCAGCAGACCGATGCGGCAGGGAAGTACCTGTTCGACGGGCTGCCGGCGGGCGACTACCGCGTGACGGTGGACGCCGGGACGCTGCCGCAGGGTCTGACGCAGACTTACGACCTGGACGGCGCGCTCGCCACGCCGTCGCAGACGACGCTGACGCTCGCCGCCAACGAGGACACGCTGTTGGTGGACTTCGGCTACCGTGGCACGGCCAGCCTGGGCGATCGGGTCTGGAACGACCTGAACGGCAACGAGCAACAGGGTTCGGGCGAGCCAGGGCTGGTGGGCATCACCGTGACCCTGACTTGGACCGGCGGCGATGGCGTGCTCGGTACCACAGACGATGTGAACTTCACCACCACCACCGGCGTGGATGGCGCGTACCGCTTCGATGGATTGCCGACCGGCACCTACCGGGTGGCGATCGATACCACCACCGTGCCGAGTGGCATGCAGCCGATCTACGACCTCGATGGCAGGACGGATCACCTGACCGATGTCGGCTTGACCATCGGTCAGGCGCGCACCGACGTCGACTTCGGCTACGTGGTGCCGCAGATCAACATGGCGATCGTCAAGGGCGACGCCGGCGTGACGGCGACGCCCGGCGGCACGCTGATCTACACCCTCAGCTACAGCAACGTCGGCAACTACGTGGCGAGCGGGGTGACGATCACCGAGACCGTGCCGCTCCACACCAGATTCAACGCCGGCGCGAGCACAGCCGGCTGGAGCTGCGCCAATGGGGCGGCAAGCGGCACCACCTGCACCTTCGCCATCGGCCGAGTGGAACGGGCGATGGGCGGTCTGCTCAGCTTCGCGGTGACCGTCGATGCCCCGGCGGCGGCCGGCGTCGACGCGCTCAGCAACACAGCGACCATCGGCGATGACGGTGCGAGCGGGGTGGACATTGACCCGGCCAACAACAGCGATATCGAGCCGACGCCGCTGGGGGCCGCGCCCGATCTGCAGCTGACCAAGCGGCTCGGCCAATCCTCCGGCGCGACGCAGGGCAGCGAGCTGATCTACGAGCTGACCTACAGCAATATTGGTAACCAGACGGCCACCGGCGTGGTGATCACCGAGACGGTACCGCTGAACACGCGCTTCCAGACCAGCGGGAGAGGGAACCGCTGGAGCTGCGTCAACGGCGATGCGGCCGGGACGACATGTACGCTCTCGATCGGGACGCTCGCGGTCGGCGCGAGCGGGATGGTGACATTTGCGGTGCGCATCGACGACCCAGTGCCGCCGAATGTGATGACGATCGTCAACCGCGCCGTCATCGCCGACGACGGTGTGAACGGCCCAGACCCGACGCCGAACAACAACGCCGGCAGCGCGCTGGTGCCGCTGAACACCACGGCGATCGCGCTGGCGAGCTTCAGCGCCACGCGGACCGACGGCGGGGTGAGCGTGCGCTGGGTCACGGGGACGGAGCTGGAGACGTTTGGCTACCATCTGTACCGCAGCAGCACCGGGCGGCGGGCGGATGCGGTGCGGGTGACCGGGGCGCTCATCCCGGCGCAGGGCGGCGGCCAGGGTGGCGCGAGCTACAGCTGGCTGGACACCACTGCTGAGGCTGGGGTTGGCTACATCTACTGGCTGGAGGAGACCGAGACGAGCGGGCGGCGCAGCGAGTACGGGCCGGTGGCGGTGCAGCTGACGCCGAGCGTGGTGCCGAGCACGCTGTTCCTGCCGTTCATCGGGCGGTAGGGCGCCGGGCTGCTGCGACTACGACAAATCCGTTGGGGCACGATATATCGTGCCCCAACGGATTCAATCTGATTCGCTGCGCCGCGTCGCCGCCCCGGCGTCGTTCCGCACGGCTTCGCCGCGCTAGCCCTTGAGTTTCGGCGCGACCTCCTCGGCGAACTGGTGCATCGGCGCGTGGTCGTAGGCGATGCGCGGGAAGTAGGTGATGATGTAGTTCACCCCCGCATCCACCTGCGCCTGCAAGGTCTCGGCCACCTGCTCGGAGGTGCCGACGATCGCCTGGCCGTGGAGTTGCTCCATCGTCCAGCCGTACGGCTTGCGCACCGCCTCCGTCGCCCGCTCCGGGTCATCGCCAGGCTGGAGCAGCACGATGTTGGCGTTCATGGAGCGGGTGATCTCGTCGTAGCTCCGCCCCACGCTCTCGCAGTGCCCGCGCAGCAGCTCGTACTTGCGCCCCAGCTCCTCAGGCGTGCCGCCGAAGTTGCAGGCGTTGCCGTACTTCGCCACCAGCTTGAGCGTCACCTGCTCGCCGCCACCGGCGATCCAGAACGAAGGATAGGGCTTGCGCACGCCGCGCGGCTCGTTGATCGGGCCGTGGATGTGGTAGTGCTCGCCATCGAACGTCGGCGTCTCCTCGGTCCACATCTTGACCAGGATCTCGCACGCCTCGCGGAACATCTTCATCCGCACTTTGGTCTCGGGGAAGCCGTAGCCATAGGCGCGCCACTCGTGCTCGTACCAGCCGGCGCCGAAGCCGAAGTACAGCCGACCGTGGCTCAGCACGTCGATGGTGGACGCGATCTTGGCCATCAGCGCCGGGTTGCGATAGCCGTTGCAGGTACACATCTGGCCGATATTGACCCGCTTGGTGTCGCGCGCCAGCGCCGATGTGATCGTCCAGCACTCGAACGTGGCCTCCTGCGTCGGTACCGGCACGGTGTGGAAGTGGTCGTAGACCCAGATCGAGTCGTAGGCGCTGATGGCGTCAGCGGCGACGGCCACTCTGGTCATCGCTTCGTATTTCTCGATGGCGTCTGGGATCTCGATGAGATCCATGCGCCAGCCCTGGGGGACGAACGTCCCAAATTGGAGCGACATACACTCTCCTTTTGTCAACGGGCGCGGCAGGGTGTCGCGCCGCACCTGTCCATCATAGCGCAGATCGCACCAGCATAGCGCAGATCGTAATAGCGCAGATCGTATTAGCTGGCGGCCGGGCAGTGTGTCCATAGATAGGCACAGATGCTGGACAGATTCGTTCCCTCATCTGTGCTCATCAGCGCTCATCTTCGGGCAAACCACCCCGTCACCCTCCCACCTAGTCACTACCCGGTCAGTAGGCAATAGGTCAATTGCTGGTCGCCCCATCATCTATTCGGCCGTGGGCGCGCAGCCAGGTCAGCAGCTCGGTGAGGCTGGCGGTGGCGAGCGCGATGCAGGTATCGGCCGCGCCGTAGTAAATATTCAACGTGTCGCCGTCGTCTTGGAGCGTCGTGCCGCAGGGGAAGACCACGTTGCCCACATCGCCGTACAGCTCGTAGGGTGTCTCGGCACGCATCACCCACTCGTCGCCGCGCAGCAGACAGCGGTCGGCTGTGCGCTATCGAACAGCGCCAGCCCGAGTCGGTACATCCCGCCGGCCGCGGTGTGGCGCACGCCGTGGTAGATCATCAGCCAGCCTTCGGCCGTCTCGATCAGCGGCGGCGACAGCCCGATCTTGTTGGCGTCGCACCACGCGCCGCGCCGCGCCCGCAGCATAATCGTCCGGTCTTCCCAGCGCCACAGATCTTTGGAGAACGAGATCCAGATGTGGGCGGCCAGCGGCTCGGCCGGCCGGTGGACCATCGCCCAGCGCCCAGCGATCCTGCGCGGCAGCAGCGCTGCATCCTTGTCGTTCGGCGACAACACCTGGCCAAGGCGCTCGAAGCTGACGAAGTCGCGGGTGAGCGCCAGCGACACGCCTGGGCCGCCCTCGCCAAACGAGGTATAGGCGATACCGTACTGCTCCATCTCGGGCATCCAGGTGATGCGCGCGTCCTCGATGCCCCACAGCTCCTCGGGGAAGCGCTCCGGGTCGGCCACGAGCGCTGGGGCACCGGCGATCTGCTAGCTGCTCACGCCATCCTGCGAGCGGGCGGTGGTCAGGTGCGAGCGGCCGCGGCGATCCTCGACGCGGCAGAGCAGCAGGGTGCTGCCATCGGCGAGCCGAGTGGCGGCGGCGTTGAAGACGCTGTTGATCGGGTATGGCCATTGTGCCGCTGTCAGCAGTGGGTTGGCGGCCGAGCGGACGATGAGCGGGCGATCCATGCAGTTCTCCAATACAAAAACCGATGCTGCTCAGGCGAGCAGCATCGGTATAATATATCAGCTAATCAGAAGGAAAGTGGCCCTATCATCGACGGTATGATGACGATCGGTGTGCTAGGACGTCCGCACCGCAGGGATGACCCGCGCCTCAGCCTCGACCCGCTGCGTCAGGTGCATGGTCATCAGGGCCAGGAGCCAGGAGAGCGTCGATTCGGCACCCTGGTTCTGGTTAACCCTATCGATCATCAGGCCGTCGCGGCACCCGCCGCTCTCCTTGTCGTACAGTGGCAGCCCGATGGTGTTCCTGCCAAAGAACCAGGCGAACGCGATATCGGCGGCCGCGCCCCAGCTATCCTCGCCGGTGATCCGCCGCGCCGTCTGGCAGGCCATCACCATCGCGCTGGCCTCGAGCGGCTGCTGGTCGAAGCGGGCCACCGTCTCGCCCCGGCGGGCAAAGCCGTCGGAGCCGATCGGGGTGAAGACGCCGTCCTCCGACGTCTGGATCTTCGCCAGCCAGGTAAGCGACTCCAGCCCGGCGGCGATCATGTCGGGGTTCGCCAGCGCCTCACCGCTCAGCAGCAGCGACTGCGAGATGGTGGCGTTGTCGTAGCTCGCCAGGTCGTCGAACCAGTGCCAGCCCTCGACCCGCCGCTCGTGATAGCGCGCCAGCAGCCCCTCCGCCAGGCTCAGCCGCAGCCGCTGCGCCCGGCGGTCGCCGGAGAAGCGCCGCAGATACTCGTTGAGACCGAGCAGCGCGAACGCCTGCGGCCGGGGGTGGGACAGATCGCCGATTCGGTCCAGCAGCTGCACGAACAGGATATTGGCGGCGCTCAGCAGCGGCTGCCGGTACGAGCGGCCGAGCAGGGTCCCGATCGCCCAGATGGTGCGCGCGTGGCTGTCTTCGGCGCCCACCTCTTCGAGCCAGCGCCGGTCGTAGCTCATGAAGTTGCGCATCCTACCGAGCGGCTGGTTGTAGCCGTGATGCAAAAATGCCAGGTAGCGAACATCGAGCTCGCGTTCATCAGCGATCTCAAGCTCCTCAAGCAGCGTGGTGACCAACAGTGCGCGGGCGTTGTCATCGACGCAGTAGCCCTCGCTGTAGTTCGGCACCGTCCGCCAGGCGTGCTGGATCATGCCGGTGTCGTCGGTCAGCCGGTACAGATGGGCCAGGTTCACCGCCGGCAGCCGGTTCCGGGCGGCGCTGATCGTCTTGGGCCGATCGATCAGGTGCTCGCGCGCCAGCTGGAACGTGTCCATGTACGATTCGGCCACCTGCTCCCAGATCATATCGCGGCCATGGATATAGGCGCGCTTGCGCATCCGGTGGCGCTCGGCGTCGTTGTCCAGCAGCTCGCAGACGGCGTCAGCGATCGCCTGTCCGTCGGCGAAAGCCACTAGCTTGCCACGATCCTCACCGAGCAACTCCTCGGCGTACCAGTATGGCGTGCTGATCACCGCCTTGCCGGCACCCACGGTATAGGCCAGCGTGCCCGAAGTGATCTGCGCCGGGTTGAGGTACGGCGTGATGTAAATATCGGTCGCCCCGACGTAGGCGATCAGCTCTTCCTGATCCACAAACGCGTCGTGGAAGACGACGCTCTCGGTCACGCCGAGCTTTGCGGCGCGCGACTGCAGCATCTTGCGATAGCGCTCGCCCTCGTGGGCCTTGACATTCGGGTGGGTCGCGCCGAGCACGGTGTAGACCGCGCTTGGGTCGCGCTCCAGGATCGCCGGCATCGCGTCGATGACGTGCTCGATGCCTTTGCCACCTGAGAGCAGCCCGAAGGTCATCAGCGTGGTGCGCCCGGCCACATCGAATTTATCTTTGTAGTAGTTCGGGTCGACGAACGCTATATCGGGGATGCCGTGTGGGATATGGACGATCTTCTCCGGCGCGATGCCGTAGATCTCGCGCAGGAACGTCGCGCCGCGCTCGCTCATCACCACCAGCCGCGCCGAGAGCCGGGCGAGCTCCAGCAGCACTCGCCGCTGCGCCGCGTTGGGTTCGCGCAGGACGGTGTGGAGCGTCGTGACGATCGGCATGCGCAGGTCGCGCAGCAGCGTCAGAATGTGGTCGCCGGCCTCGCCGCCAAAGATGCCGTATTCGTGCTGGAGGCAGACGAGGTCGACGTCGTTGAGATTAAGGATATCGGCGATTCGGCGGTAGGCCACCGGGTCGTGCTGTGGGATCTCGAAGCGCACCCTATCGGGGTAGTCGTAACCCTCCGCTCGGTCGTTCATCGCGATTGCGAAGACATCGGCGTTCGGATACGAGCTGCTCAGCGCGTCGCACAGGTGGGTGGTGAAGGTGGCGATACCGCAACGTCGCGGCAAGTAATTTCCTATGACCGCGATCGATCGCACGGCCGTCGGCTGTTGCAGTACCATCGGTCTCATTCCTTCTATGATGAATCGTTGATTTACTATTATACACACTCCGAGGAGCAAGAAGAGGTCCAGCGGCGCGGATGTATTGGCGCTGCGGCGGCGATAATGGGCGGCAGCAGACGCGTTATGGTAGACACTAAGTGGAGGCGGCGCAGCTTTTGGCGCGCGGCGGTTCTGCCTGTGGAGAGGCAGTTTGGCGCGGCGGTGCGGTCTTCGGCGCGCAGCACAGCGCGCCAGCAGGTGAGATAAAGTGTAGATAGTCATTGTAGCACACTCTGCTATGTACTGGGGCGGCGCAGTCGGTCAGCGCGTCGTCGTCCGAGCACTTGACAATCGACCTGCGACGATTTATCATAGGAGTGCAATGAATCAGTACAACAAGACAATCTGCGTCCTGCGTCGTACGTTTCGTCGTCCGAGCCGCGTTGGCTCGGGGGGCGGCTAGGTGCTGCGCTGAGCAGCGGCGTAGCTGGCGCATGATGGCGCATTTTCCCTCGGACACATCTTGGTGTTCGGGGGTTTTTTGTGGGGTAAATCGATGATCAACGTTGGGATCTGCGGCGTCACCGGCTACGCCGGCTACGAGCTGTACCGCTGGCTGACGCGCCACCCCGAGGTACACATCAGCTTCACTACGTCGGAGTCGTCGGCCGGGCAGCGGCTCGCCGATGTCTACCCCGGTCCACTCGACGCGCCGCTGATCGCTGCGGCCGCCGCGCCGTACGCCGATGTCGATCTGGTGTTTCTCTGTCTGCCGCACGGGGCAGCGAGCGCCGAGGCGCTGCGGGTGCGCGCCGCCGGGACGCGGGCGATCGATTTCTCCGACGATTTCCGGCTGCACAACGCCGAAGATTATCCGCGCTGGTTTGGCCGCGAGCACCACGCCGAGAGCTTACTTCCGGCGATCTACGGGCTGCCTGAGCTGCACCGCGCCGCGCTACGCGACGCCACGCTGGTGGCCAACCCCGGCTGCTACCCCACCAGCGTGCTGCTCGGCGTCGCGCCGCTGCTGCGGGCCGGCGCGCTGCGCGACGCGACGCTGATCGTCGATGCGAAATCCGGCGTCTCCGGCGCGGGCCGCGCGCCAAAGCAGAACACATCGTTCGTCGAGGTCAATGAGAGCCTCGCGCCGTATAACATTGGGCGGACCCACCGCCACATCGCCGAGATGACGCAGCAGTCGGCGCTGCTCGCCGCCGGCCACGGGCCGGCGGCGCACATCATCTTCGCGCCGCACCTGCTGCCGATCAGCCGCGGCATGCTGAGCACGATCTACGTCCGCGTGCGCCCCGATCTCAGCGAGGCGACGATCCGCAGCCTGTACCATGAGGCTTACGCCGCCGAGCCGTTCGTCAAGCTGCTCCCCGCCAGCCAGCTCGCCACGATCGCGCACGCCAGCCATACCAACCTGTGCGCTATCTCGCTGACGTTGGCCGAGCCAGGGCTGCTGATCGTGGCCTCGGCGATCGACAATCTGGTGAAGGGCGCGTCCGGCCAGGCGATCCAGTCCATGAATGTGATGTTTGGGCTGCCAGAGACGACGGGGCTGCTATGACCATAAACGTGCTGAAGATCGGCGGCAACGAGCTCGACGACCCGGGCTTTGTGACTCGGCTGGCCGCGGCGGTGGCCGCGCTCCCCACGCCGCCGATCCTGGTCCATGGCGGCGGCAAGGAGATCGGCGCGCTGCAGACGGCGCTCGGCGGCGAGCCGCGCTTCGTGGCTGGCATGCGGGTCACCGACGCAGTGGCGCTGACGGCGGCGCAGATGGTGCTGTGCGGCAGCGTCAGCACCCGGCTCGTGGCGGCGCTGCTTGCGGCGGGCTGCGATGCCCTCGGAATGTCTGGGGTCGATCGCGGCCTCATCCGGGTGACGCGGCAGACCCACCCAGACGGCGACCTCGGCTTCGTCGGCACGGTCGTCGCGGTGCGCGCCGAGCTGCTGCACGAGCTGCTGGCGGCGGGCGTGGTGCCCGTCATCGCGCCAGTATCGATCGGCCCGGAGGGCCCCTACAACGTGAACGCCGATGAGGTGGCAGGGGCGATCGCTGCGGCGCTGGGGGACGCAGACGTCGTCTTCATCACCAATGTGCCTGGCGTGCTGGCCGGCGGCGCGCTCCAGCCGCAGCTCAGCGGCGCGCAGATCGCCGCGCTCGTGGCAGATGGCACGATCGCTGGCGGGATGCTGCCCAAGGTGCGTGCGGCGCAGGCGGCGCTGGCGGCCGGGGTGCGCCGCGCGCGGATCACCGATCTTGACGGGCTCGGCACGGGTGCCGGGACCGCGGTGGTGCGCCAATGAGCCCGCTGATCTGTCTGGTCTCGCTGCTCGGCGTGATTGCCGCCGCCTTCAGCTGGCAGGCGCTACGTAACAACCGCGCCGTTGAGTCGCTGCGGCGCGACTCGTGGGTGCGCTGGGCATATACGCCGCAGGAGTGGGGCGCGGCGCTGGCGCAGCGGCGCGTCGAGGCGATGGGCGCGTTTCAGCAGGCGCTGCGCCGCACCTTCGTCTACGGCGGCGCGGTGTTCGTCGTCGGGATCATCGGCGGCGCGGTGAGCGGCGCGGTCGATGGCAATCCGCTCGTCGGCGCGCTGAACGTCGGCAGCCTGGGGCTGATCATTGGGATATCGGTGATCCTGGCGCTCTCGATCGTCCCGCTCTACGACTTGTTCAATGTGCTGCGCGCCAGCGCCAGCGCCGATCGGTCGGTCGAGATCTTGCTCGACGGCACGGCGCTGCTGGTCGACCGGCGCTGCATCGAGCTGATGCCCGATACCGAGGCGACGGTCGGCGGCACCCCGACGACGCTGGAGCTGACCGGGTTTGTCAGTGTGCGCAACCTGCGCTCAATCGCCAGGGTGGACCGCCTGATGGTGCCGGTGGGCCGCGAGACCGAGGCCGGCGAGGTGGTGGCGCGCTTCAAGCTTCACCGCGCGCAGCTCGCCGCAAAGAGCGCGCAGCGCGATCGACGTGATAGCTAAATAAGGATGACCGACGTGACGCTGATGATCGCTGAATCAACTCTTTTCACCGCCGCCCACCCAACGGGGGCGGTGTCCGTCCGCGCCGCCACCGACGACGATGTGCGCGCCATCAAGGCCGTCGTCGATGAGAACGCGCGTCTTGGCCACCTGCTGCCGCGCAGCGAGGCCAACATCCGCGACAGCCTGCAGCACTGGCTGGTGGCCGAGTGCGACGGCGCAGTGGTGGGGATCGGCTCGCTGCTGGAAATGACGCCGACGCTGGTCGAGGTGCGCTCGCTGGCGGTGATGTCAGCCTACCGCAAGCACGGCGTGGGCCAGGCGGTGGTCAGCGGCCTGATGGAGGAGGCTGGCCATCGCGGCTACGCGACGATCTTCGCGCTGACGCGGGCGGTCGGCTTTTTTGAAAAGCTCGGCTACCGCGTCACCGACACCGAGCGCTTCCCCGAAAAAGTCTGGCGCGACTGCGTGCTCTGCCCGCTGCGCCACGCCTGCGATGAGACGGCGGTGGTGTTCGAGCTGTAAGTTGGCATAGCAATGCGATATCCCATGGAAGCGACAAAAAACTCTATGACCGAATACACTCCCGCGCTGCTGGCGCTCGAAGATGGCACGACTTGGCCTGGCACCGCTCTCGGCGCGATCGGGCGGCGGGCCGGCGAGGTGGTCTTCAACACATCGATGACCGGCTACCAGGAGATCTTGACCGACCCATCGTACTACGGCCAGATTGTGGTGATGACTGCGCCGCATATCGGCAACACCGGCGTCAACGCCGACGACGCGGAGAGCCAGCGCCCGTGGCTGGCTGGTTTTGTGGTGCGCGCCGCATCGCCGCGGGTCTCGAACTGGCGCGCCACCGGCGCGCTGGGCGACTACCTGGCGAGCAGCGGCGTCGTCGGCATCACCGGCGTGGACACCCGCGCGCTGGTGCGCCATATCCGCACCGCCGGCGCGATGCGGGCCGTGATCGCATCGGACGGGGCCTCGGCAGCCGAGCTGGTGGCCGCGGCGCAGGCGTCACCTTCGATGGCCGGGCTGGACCTGGTGCCGCAGGTGACCTGTGCCGAGCCCTACCACTGGACGGGCGACCGGGGCGAATGGGGTGAGGCGGCGGCCGCGCCGCGCTTCCACGTGGTGGCCTACGATTACGGCATCAAGCGGAATATCCTGCGGCTGCTGGTGGAGAGCGGCTGCCGGGTCACGGTGGTTCCGGCCACCACCACCGCCGAGGAGACGCTGGCGCTCAAGCCGGACGGGGTGTTTCTCTCCAACGGCCCAGGCGATCCGGCGGCGGTAACATACGGTGTCGAGTCGACGCGGGCGCTGCTCGGCAAGGTGCCGCTGTTCGGCATCTGCCTCGGCCACCAGATCCTCGGACTGGCGCTAGGCGGCAGCACCTACAAAATGCACTTCGGCCACCGCGGCGGCAACCAGCCGGTGCAGTTCAGCGATACTGCCCGCGTCGAGATTTCGTCGCACAACCACGGCTTCGCGGTGGACGCCACATCGCTGCCGAGCGACGTCGAGGTGACCCACGTCAACCTCAACGACCGCTGCGTCGAGGGGCTGCGCGCCAGCGATCGGCTGGCGTTTGGGGTGCAGTACCACCCGGAGGCGGCGCCAGGCCCGCATGACGCGCACTATCTGTTCGGCGAGTTCATCGAGCTGATGGCAAGCCACGACAGACCCGAGTAGCCAGTAGCCAGTGACCGATCTCGGCCGTGGGCACGCGGGCCAGTATGACACGAGGAGCCAGTAGCCAGCAGGTGACTGGGGCTATGGCTCGCGTACATATTCCCCACGATCACCGTGTGCTGTTCGCTGCCGCCCGCCATCGCCGAGACGACGCCAGCGCTTACTCGTGACGCTCGGCGCTCGCTCGCTCGTTTGTCAGGTACTTCTGGGGGGAATAGCCGCTCTGGCTCTATGGGCTCATACCCGCCCTCCTGACCGCCGATGTCGCTGGTCGGCCGTAGCAGGCCGCTGAATAATGCGCAACTCTTATGAAGGGACGAGGGCTCGCCCTCCGATGAAGCACTATGCCGAAGCGAACAGATATCAAATCCATCCTGATCATCGGCTCGGGGCCGATCGTCATCGGTCAGGCCTGCGAGTTCGACTATGCCGGGGTGCAGGCGTGTAAGGTGCTGCGCCGCGAGGGCTACCGCGTCATCCTGGCCAACTCCAACCCGGCGACGATCATGACCGACCCGACGCTGGCCGACGCGACCTACATCGAGCCGCTGACCGTCGATGTGATCGAGCGGATCATCGAGCGCGAGCGCCCAGACGCTATCCTCCCCACCGTCGGCGGTCAGACCGGGCTGAACCTGGCGATGCGGCTGCACCACGAGGGCATATTGGCGCGATATAACGTGGTGCTGCTCGGCGCCTCGCCCGACGCGATCGAGCTGGCCGAGGACCGGCAGCGCTTCAAAGAGGCGATGATCGCCGTCGGGCTACACATCCCGCCAGGCGAGACGGTCACGACCGTGGAGCAGGCGATGGCGGCCGGCGAGCGGATCGGCTACCCGCTGCTGATCCGGCCGTCGTTCACGCTGGGCGGATCGGGCGGCGGCATCGCCTACTCGGCAGACGAGATGGCGGCGGCGGCCGAGCGCGGGCTGCGGGCCTCGCCGGTGACGCAGATCCTCGTCGAGCAGAGCGTGCTTGGCTGGAAGGAGTACGAGCTCGAAGTGATGCGCGACCGGGCGGATAACTTTGTGGTGATCTGCTCGATCGAGAACCTCGATGCGATGGGAGTCCACACCGGCGATAGCATCACCGTGGCTCCAGCGATGACCCTGACCGACCGCGAGCTGCAGCGGCTGCGCGATATGGCCAGGACGGTGATGTCGACGGTGGGCGTCGAGACCGGCGGCTCAAACGTGCAGTTCGCGGTCAATCCGCGCGACGGGATGCCGTACGTGATCGAGATGAACCCGCGGGTCAGCCGCTCGTCGGCGCTGGCTAGCAAGGCCACCGGCTTTCCGATCGCCAAGATCGCCGCGCTGCTGGCCGTCGGCTACACCCTCGACGAGATTCCAAACGACATCACCAAGGTCACGCCGGCCTCGTTCGAGCCGAGCCTGGACTACGTGGTGGTCAAGATCCCGCGCTGGGCGTTCGAGAAGTTCCCCGGCTCCGACCCGACGCTCGGCCCGCAGATGAAGAGCGTCGGCGAGGTGATGGCGATCGGCGGGACGTTCAACGAGGCGTTTCAGAAAGCGCTGCGCGGGCTAGAGATCGGCGCGACCGGCTTTGGCATGCGGGAAGGCAAGGCCAGCGAACCAGCGAACCAGCGAACCAGCGAACCAGCGAACCAGCGAACCAGCGAACCAGCGAACCAGGGGACCAGCGAACCAGCGAACCAGGGGACCAGCGATTCGATGGACACGAAGCTGCTCACGGTGCCGACGCCGGAGCGGATCTTCGCCGCCGCTGACGCGCTGCGCTCCGGGATGAGCGTCGAGCGGCTCAGCGAGCTGACCGCCTATGACCCGTGGTTCGTCGAGCAGATGGCGGCGATCATCGCCATTGAGGCCGACGTCGCGCAGCACACGCTGGCCGATCTGCCGCTGGCGCTGCTGCGCGAGGCCAAGCAGCACGGCTTCTCCGACCCGCAGCTCGGTGCGATCGTGGCGGGGGGCGCGAGCGATGCTGATGTGCGCGCTCGCCGCAAGCAGCTCGGGATCGTGCCGGTCTTCCAGCGGATCGACACCTGCGCCGCCGAGTTCGAGGCCCATACGCCCTATCTCTACAGCACCTACAACGGCTCAGCAGATGAGTCCGATATGACCGATAGGCCGAAGGCCATGATCTTGGGCGGCGGGCCGAACCGCATCGGTCAGGGCATCGAATTCGACTATTGCTGCGTCCACGCCTCGTTCGCCCTGCGCGACCTCGGCTACGAGACGATCATGGTCAATTGTAACCCGGAGACCGTCTCGACCGACTATGACACCAGCGACCGGCTGTACTTCGAGCCGCTGACGCTGGAGGACGTGCTCAACATCTGGGAGCACGAGAGCTGCTACGCCCCGGTGCCGGCGCTGGTGCAGTTCGGCGGGCAGACGCCGCTGAACCTGGCGCGCGGGCTGGCGGCTCGCGGCGTGCCGATCTGGGGCACTTCGCAGGATAGCATCGACATCGCCGAGGACCGGGCGCGCTTCACCGCGCTGATGACCGAGCTGGAGATCGCGCAGCCGGAGAGCGGCATGGCCAGCACGCTCGACGAGGCGCGCGCCATCGCCGAGCGCATCAGCTACCCGGTGCTGATTCGCCCGAGCTACGTCCTCGGCGGCCGCGCCATGGCGATCGCCTACGACGACGCCGGGCTGGAGCAGTACCTCGGCGAGGCGGCGCGGGTCTCGGCCGGGCAGCCGGTGCTGATCGACCGCTACCTGGAGGACGCCTTCGAGGTCGATGTCGACGCCGTGGGCGACGGCGAGACAATCGTGATCGGCGGGATCATGGAGCACGTCGAGGAGGCCGGAGTCCACTCGGGCGACTCGGCGATGGTCATGCCGCCCTACAAGGTCTCGGCCTATCACCTGAGCATCATCCGCGACGAGACCGTCCGCATCGGGCAGGCGCTCAAAGTCAAGGGGCTGATGAACGTCCAGTACGCCATCAAAGACGACGAAGTGTACGTCATCGAGGTCAACCCGCGCTCATCGCGCACCGTGCCGTTCGTGGCGAAGGCCACCGGCGTGCCGCTGGCGCGGATCGCGGCGCAGGCGGCATCTGGCAAAACGTTGGCCGAGCTCGGGCTGCTGGAGGAGCCGGCGCTGG
Source organism: Roseiflexaceae bacterium (assembly GCA_043754595.1). GTDB lineage: Bacteria > Chloroflexota > Chloroflexia > Chloroflexales > Roseiflexaceae > JAYUUK01. The sequence continues at coordinate 18,352 of JAYUUK010000028.1, forward strand.
ATGGCTTCTTCGTCAAGGAGGCGGTGCTGCCGTTCGACAAATTCCCCGGCGCTGCGGTGTTTCTCAGCCCCGAGATGCGCAGCACCGGCGAAGTCATGGGCCACGCCTCAAGCTTCGGCCACGCGTTCGCCAAGGCCGAGATGGGCGCCAACCAGAAGATTCCGCTCGGCGGCGGCGCGCTGATCACCGTCAACGACTTCGACAAGGGCGCGATCGTGCGGATCGCGCGCGACCTGGTGCGGCTCGGCTTTACGATCTACGCTACTAGCGGAACGGCCGCGTGGCTGACGCAGATCGGCGTGCCGGCCACATCGGTCAACAAAGTCTCGGAGGGCTCGCCGCATACCGTGGACCTGATCGCATCTGGCAAGGTGCAACTGGTGATCTCCACCCCGCTCGGCTCGCGCGCCTACGCCGATGGGCAGTCGCTTCGGTCGGCCGCCATCCGCTATGGCGTCATGCTCGTGACCACGCTCACCGGCGCGGCGGCCACGGTCTCCGGCATCAAGGCGCTGCGCCACAAAGAGTTGCGGGTGCGGAGCCTGCAGGAGCACCACGCGCGGTGACACCCTGTCACCCTGTCACCTATCAAGGAGTCTTCACATGACTGATCGCCCTACCATCAAAAAAGTCGTCCTCGCCTACTCCGGCGGCCTGGATACCAGCATCATTGTGCCCTGGCTCAAGCAGCACTATGGCAACCCCGAGGTGATCTGCTACTGCTGTAACATCGGCCAGGACGATGAGCTCGGCGGGCTTGAGGAGAAGGCCAAAGCCTCCGGCGCGT
>JAYUUK010000029.1:0-19043 GCA_043754595.1 Roseiflexaceae bacterium
AGCTACATCAGCAACGGCATCTATACCGCCACGCTCACCGTCGCCGACTCGCTCGGGGCACGATCCAACGCCGCCAGCGTCCGCATCGATGTCGGTAATTCGCCGCCCACCGCCACGATCGTCGCGCCGGCCGCCGACGCGCGCTACGCCGTTGGCGAGACCATCGCGCTGCGCGGCAGCGGCAGCGACCCAGAGGACGGCAGCAATGTGACGCTGACCTGGCACGTCCTCATTCGCCACAACGACCACACCCACCCCTACGCCGGGCCGATCGCCGGGGCCGAGACCAGCGTGCGCGGGCCGGCCCCCGAGGATCTGGCCGCCACCACCACCAGCTCGCTAGAGATCCAACTGACCGCCACCGACCGCTGGGGTCGATCGACGACGGCCACCCGTTTGATCCAGCCGCGCACCATGCGGGTGACGATCGGCACATCGCCTGTTGGCTACCAGGTGATAGTGAACGGCGTCCTGATGCCATCTGGCACGCAGCTAACCTCGTGGCAGGGCTACGGCCTCACCATCGACGCGCCGCTCCAGAGCGGCCCACAGGGCTGGCGGCGCTGGGCGAGCTGGAGCCAGGGCGGGGCGCGCAGCCAGACGATCGTGACCGGCAGCGCGCCGGCGACCTACACCGCCACATTCATCCCGACGCCGATCCAGGCGCTGCCAAACGTGGTCACCAAGTAGGGCAGCGCCGAGGCGTAGCGGCATTGGCCACTACGCCTCGGCGTCCCAGATCGCCCGAAATGCCGCGCTGCGCGCCAGGAGCGCTGCGGCGGGGCCACAGTCCGCCACCCGCCCATCATCCAGTACCAGCACCTGGTCGGCGCTGCCGAGCACCTCGCGCCGGTGCGAGACCACCAGCAGCGTCGGCGAGCGGGGCGATGTCCGCAGCGCCGCGATCCGCTGCCACAGCAGCTGCTCGGTCGTCACGTCCAGCGCCGACGAGAGGTCGTCGAACACCAGCAGCTCCGGTTCGCGGACGAACATCCGCGCCGCCGCAGCGCGCTGCGCCTGCCCACCTGAGAGCCTGATGCCGCGTGGCCCAACCCGCGTCTCCAGCCCGCGCTCCAGCCGCGCCACATCCGGCTCAAGCACGGCGAGATGCAGCGCCTGCGGCAGCCGCGCTGGGTCGCAGCCGAGCAGGATGTTCTCGCGCAGCGTCTCGCTCACCAGCCGCGGCACCTGAGGCGTGTAGGCGCTCAGCGGCGGAACAAACACCGCCGCCGGGTCTTCGATGACGCGCCCGGCCCAGCGCACGGTGCCGCCCTGTGCCGGGAGCAGCCCGAGGATCGCCCGCAGCAGCGTGGTCTTGCCGCTGCCGACTTTGCCGGTCACCACCGTCAGCCCGCCGCGCGCCAAAGTGAAGCTGACGCCGACCACGCCCCCGCCCGATGGGTACTGGCACGTCAGGTCGCTCACCTCCAGACCGTGCGGATTGACGACCGAGGATTGACTATTGACCACAAGTTCTTCGTCGCTCGTCGGCCATCCCTCGCCAAGCTTAACCAGCGCGAGCGGCGGCAGGTCTGGGATCAGCCCGAGCAGACGGTCGATCGAGATCCGCTGCTTCTGGTAGTCGCCGACGAATGTCCCGAGCAGCGCGGGGATATCGGTGGTGTACCACAGATAGGTCACAAACAGCGCGAAATCGCCGACCGTCAGCCGGCCGGCGCTCAGCGAGCCGCCGGCGAGCAGCAACACGACAGCGATGCCGAACACCGAGGTGATTCGCCAGGAGCTCTCCAACACGCTCCAGAGCAGCTGCTTATGTACCGCAGCATCGCCCCGCACCCGATTGAGCGCCGCGGCGTTGGCGATGATCTGCGGCTCGGCCGCGGCTACCTTGATCGCCAACGCCGCGCCAAACACCTCGCCGTAGAAGCCCGAAGCCTTGTCGGTGGCCAGGTTCTCGCGCTCCATCGAGCGCTGGAAGCGCCCCCAGAGCGTACGCGAGAGCGCGGTGGTCAGAAACAGCGGCAGAAAGACCGCTAGCGTGATCGTCAGGTCGATCCGCGCCATAATCGCGATCGCCAGGACGAACGCCACCAGGTAGCCAGCCACGTGCGGCAGCCAGGTGGGGAAGTCGCAGACCTCGGCCACGTCATCGCCGTAGCGGTTAATTGCCTCGCCCACCGGCACCGGCAGCCCAACGGCCCCCGGACGTGCCAGCTGACCGGCCAGCAGGTTGGCGCGCAGCAGCGCATCGCAGCGCCGCTTGAAGGCCAGCGCCGCCCAGTTATCCGGCAGGTGGGCCGCCAGCCGAGCCACGCCCACCCCGGCGTAGGCCGCCACCAGCCACCATATCGGCGTCTGCGCCGCACCCGCCAGACCGTCGAAGATCGCGCGCTCGATCAGCCCGAGCGCGATCGGCGCGGCCAGGAAGATAATGTGAAACGTACAGTGAAGGGCGAAGACTAGCGGCTGATAGCGGATCAGCCGCCAGTTGAGCGCCGGCGTCGAAATCGTAGTCATATAGTTCTTTCGCTCGAAGTCAGGATTCAGGTGCTGTGCGCGCCGCCCGATAGACGCGCTATCTATGCCTATCTGCGTCTATCTGCGGATGATCTGACCGAATTTACGTCTACGCATCGGCCTCCAGCAGCGCAGCGTAGCGCGAGTCCACCGCGCCAGCCAGCGCCGCACGCGCACCAAATTCTAGCGCCCGGCCGTCTTCGAGCACCAAAATATGGTCGACCCGCTCCAGCGTCCGCAGCCGGTGGGCAATGATCAGCGCCGTTCGACCGCGCAGCAGCCGCTCGACCGCCCGATCAAGCAGCCGCTCGGTAGCGGGGTCGAGCCGCGAGCTCGCCTCGTCCAAGATCACCAGCGCTGGGTCGCGCAGCAGCGCCCGAGCGAACGCTAGCAGCTGCGCCTCGCCGGCCGAGAGCCCCAGGCCGCCAGCCCCGATCGGGGTGTCTAACCCTTGTGGCAGCCGCGCCAACCACGCGTCAAGCCCCAGCTCGGCGAGCGCCGCCAGGATCTGCGGGTCGCCGATGGCTCGGTCGAACAGCCGGACATTCTCGCGCACCGATGTGCTGAACAGCTGCACGTCCTGGGTCACCACTGCGATGCTGGCGCGCAGATCGGGCAGCGTCAGCGCGCGCAGATCCGCGCCACCCAGCAGGATCTGCCCGCGCTGCGGGTCGTAGAGCCGCGATACCAGCCTACCGATGGTGGTCTTCCCGCTGCCGGTGCGCCCGAGCACGCCAAGCCGCTCGCCGGCAGCGAGCGCGAAGCTGACGTCGATCAAGGCGTCCCGCCCGTCGTCGTCGTCGTCGTGGTAGCCAAACGTCACGCCCGCGAAGTCGAGCGACGCCGGGCCGCGCGTCACAGGGCTCGCTGGTAGGATGTGGCTTGGGCGAGCGTCGATCCATACAGCGGGGGCCGCGGCTGACGGTGCTGCGTCCACTCCGGAGCGCTCGGCGAGCAGATCGGCGATCCGCCGAGCGCTCGCCGCCGCGTGCTGAAAGTCCTCTGCTTGCCCGCGCAGCGCATTGAGCGGGGCGGCCAGTCTGCCGATGTAGTACACCAGAACAAACGCCGCGCCGATAGTAGCCTGGCCGCTGAGGTAGAGCCATGCGCCGAGACCGAGGCCGAGCGCATAGCCGATCACCAGCAGCCCCTCGGTCAGGATGAACGCCGTGGTGCCGACCAGCGTGGCGGCGATCTCGGCGCGGTACCAGCGGGCCAGCAGCGCGCTGAACTGCCGCATGGTGTGGCCGACGGCGCCATTGGCCCGCAGGTCCTCGGTGGCCAGCAGCCGCTCTTCGAGAAAGCCAAATTGCTCGGCGCTGAGCGCACCAACGGTCACGAAGCGCGCCGTGGCCCGCCGCTGCACCCACAGCATCGCCAGCAGTGTCAGCCCGATGTAGCCGCCAAGGGCCAGGCCGACCCGCAGGTCTTCGGCGAACAGCAGCGCGAGCACGCCGACGAGCAGCAGCCCATTGCCGAGCAGATCGACGACGAAGCGCGAGAAGAAATTGCCCATCGAGTCCACATCGCCCATGGTGCGCTCGATCAGCTCGCCTGGAGTGTGGCGCTTGTGGAAGCGCATATCGCATGCCAAGATGTGGCGCAGCAGGTCATCGCGCAGCGCGTTGATCGCGTCCCAGCCCAGCCGCTCGCCCACCAGCACGGCGGCGAAAGTGGCGGCGCGCTCCAGAACGCTGAGCAGCAGGAACAGCAGCGCCAGGCCGAGCAGGTCGCGCTGCGCCCCGCCGGCGGTCGCGGCGTCCAGAAACAGGCGGATGGCCTGTGGGGCGGCGAGCTGAAGGCCTATCCCGCCGAGCACCAGCCCGAGCAGCAGCGCGGCGCGCCCCAGCTGCGGGCGAAGATAGCGCAGCAGCAGCGCGGCGGTCATCGGCCACCTCCCCAGGTTGCGGCGGCGAGACGCGCCAGTGCATTACTACCTATTGAGCAATTGGCAATTGACGAGTGCCGGATGCTGCGTCGCGCTGCCACCAAACATCCGCGCGACGCAACGCACGCTGTTTGGTGGCAGCGCTCGATAGGCGCGCAACCCGTGGCGGCCAACGAGCGTGCAGACGCGGTCGGTGTCACGGTTGGTAGTGTATGATTGCTTCTTTTTGGGGGCCATGGTTTCCTCTCCTCCGTCGTTTGGACGCAAAAAACCGCACAGCGAACGAAGCGCCTGCGGCGAGGAAACCATAACCCTTGGGGGCGCAGCCGAGAGAAGCCTACGCCAGGCGGCGCGGCATGCTATCGGTGGCGAGCACACGAGCCTGTAGCAGCAGGCGCACTACGCGGGGCGGCCCTCGGTATGGCGGATGACCACATCGAGCATAGCACCGCGCACGATTGTTGCCAGGTTTGACACAACTGCCCCCTTTCTCATCGGCTTGGACACCGCTGCTAGCGTAGCATCGCACTGGCGGCGGTGTCAATCGGCCATTTGGCCGACCGATGCTATAATGAGCCCCGAACGCATCCGCATGCATGATTTTTTCGTAACTCTTAATGTAATTGTCGAACGCGGCGGCGTACTGAAGATCGCATGAGCAATAGCCGCAGCGGCGCAAGCAATGTCGAGCCTGGCGATGAGATCCTGCTGACACAGGTGATCGCTGGCGAGAACGAGGCGCTTTCAGCGCTCTACGAGCGACACTCGATGGTTGTCTACGGTATGGCGCTGCGCATTCTCGGGCAGGGTGAGCTCGCCGAGGATATCGTGCAGGAGACCTTCTGGCGCGTCTGGCGGCGCGGCGAATCGTACCAGAGCGGGCGCGGCCAGGTGAGCACCTGGATCTTCAGCATCGCGCACAACTTGTGCATCGACGAGCTGCGCCGGATTCGCACGCGGCCGATGATGCTCACGACCGAGAGCGAGCAGGCGGTGCAGATCGCCGCCACCGACCTCGCGACCGATGCGCCGGCGGCGGCGTTGGCTCGTGAGCGGCGGCAGATTATCGTCGAGGCGCTCGCACAGATCCCGTCGGAGCAACGGCAGATTATCGAACTGGCCTACTTCGGGGGCCTGTCGCAGAGCGAGATCGCCGAGCGGCTCCAGAGCCCGATCGGCACCGTCAAAACCCGGGCGCGCCTGGCGCTCCAGAAGCTGCGCGACGCGCTCGGCGCCCGCAAGCTCGGGATCGAAGACCTGACCGAGTGATCGCTATTCGTGCGCGCAAGCGCTCACTGACGCATCCGCGTACTAGAGACGGTATCGTCCATGCCAGGCGAGCACCCGATCGAGTCGATCCCGGCGTATCTGCTCGGGGCGCTCGATTACGTTGAGTCGTCAACAATTCAGGCGCACATTGCCGTCTGCCCCAGCTGCCGCGCCGAAGCGGACTCCTTCAGCCGAACGTTGCATTGGCTGCCGTACGCCAGCGCCCCGATGTCGCCGCCTGCGCGGGTCAAGCGCCAGCTCATGGCGCGGATCTCCGCTTCCCAGCAGCAGCGAGACCCAGCGCCGCTCATCGCGTCCGCCGCCACGTCGGCAGCGCGGCGCGGCGCGGCGAGCCGCTGGATAGCGGCTGCCGCCATCGCCTGCGCTATGGGCGTCGGCGGTCTCGCCATCGAGGCCAGGCAGCGCGCCGATGCGCTCGGGGCACAGATCGCGCAGCGCGACGCCAGGATCAAAGATGTCGAGGGCCGCCTCGCCAGCACCAGCGGCGCGCTGGAGGAGAAGCAGCGCACCAGCCAGCAGGAGCTCGACGCGCTGCGCAGCCAGGTCATTACCAGCGAGGCCGAGCGCCAGCAGCGCGACACAAAGATCGCCGCGCTCAGCGCGCAGATTGTTGCGCTGGACCGCGAGACGACCCACAACGATCTGGTGCTGGCCTTTGTGGCCGCTCCCCAGACCGTCAGCAAACCGATTGGCGCGACGCCGCTGGGCAGCGGCTCTTCGGCGCAAATCTACATGCAGCCGGGCCACAACGATGTCATCGTGCTGATGGCCGGGCTACCGCCAGCCGCCCCCGGCAGCGTGTACCAGCTGTGGGTCGCCGATAGCGGCGGCGCCATCCCGCTCGGAGATCTCGTCATCAGCGGCGGCGGCATAACCGAGATTATCGGCAAAGCGCCCAAGCCGATGGACAACTACGCCGCGGTGATGGTCACAGTGGAGACCATCGGCTCGTCCACGCCGAGCGACCGCGTGGTGTTCCAGGATAATCTGTAAGATTTGACGCAGCACGGCGGTGTCGAGTATCATGGAGGCGGAAGTATCGCCTATCTGAGAGGAGACCACGCATGCGCAATCTTGCTGGCGTGCTGGGATTTATCGTCGGAGTCGTCCTCGGGCTCGTCGGCGGGGCCGCGGTGCTGGCCTATGCCTACCAGGCCGCCGGTCTCTACCCGCCCGATGATGCCACGATTAAGTTCATCGCCCGCGAGCGCGGCTGGCTGCGCGACGATATTTAGCGCCCGTCGTCTGGCACGGCCGCGTCAGCGATACGTGGCTGCACGGCTGTGGCGGGCCACCCGCCGCTCGCGCTAGCACAGATTGGCTCCCTCTGAGGGCTCGGGCGTCTGACGCGCGTGCCCTCTTTTTTCGCGATGCAAAGGAGCATGCCGGTGGAACGACCGTGGTTCGCTAGCTATGAGACGCAGGTACAGCCGACGTTCGCGCCGACCTCAATCACGCTTGACTACATGCTGGCTGAGAGTGCGCGCAAGTATCCATACAATACTGCCCTCAAGTTCGTGCTGAGCTATCTGGCCAGCGGCCGAGTCACGATCGGCGGCACGACGACCTATCGCCAGCTCAACGAGCAGGTGGATCGGTTCGCCGCCGGGCTCTCACGGCTCGGCGTCGCGGCCGGCGATCGGGTGGCGCTGATGCTACCGAACTCGCCGCAGTACGTAATCGCCTTCTTCGCCGCAGCCAGGATCGGCGCCGTCATAGTCAATAACAATATCACCTACACCCCGCGCGAGCTCAAGCACCAGCTTGAAGACTCGGGGGCCGAAACCCTGATCGTGCTCAACCTGTTTCTGCCGCGCTACCGCGAGATCCAGCACGAGGTCGGCGTTAAGCGTGTGATCGTCACCAACATTTTCGATACACTCGGTGCGATCCCCAAGGCGCTAGTCAGAGCCAAGCAGAAGAAAGACCCGAGCTGGGTCAGCGTGACGCCCGATGCTACCACGCTGCTGTTCTCGGCGCTGCTGGCGCAGCCCGGCACCCCGCCGAAGGTGGTGGTCAGCCCCGCCGATACCGCGCTGTTTCAGTACACCGGCGGCACCACCGGGCTGCCAAAAGCCGCCATGCTGACCCACGCCAACCTGGCGACCAATGCGCAGCAGATCGCGGCATGGTGGCCGACGATCAAGCTTGGGCAGGAGAAGATACTGGCGGCAATCCCGTTCTTCCACGTCTACGGCATGACAGTGGCGATGCTGTTTGGCATCTCGATCGGTGCCGAGCTGACGATTGTGCCGAACCCGCGCGAGCTCGACTTCATCATGGAAGTGATTCAAAAAGAGCAGATAACTATCTTCCCCGGCGTCCCTGCGATGTATATCCGAATCGTCAACCACCCCAAGGTCGGCAGCTATAATCTGCGCTCGATCAAGGCCTGCATCTCCGGCTCGGCCCCGCTGCCGATGGAGATCCAGGAGAAATTCGGTGCGATCACCGGCGGCCGCCTCGTCGAAGGCTTCGGCATGACCGAGCTGTCGCCAGTCTCGCACTGCAACCCGCTGTTTGGTCGGCGCAAGGGTGGCAGCATCGGCGTCCCGCTGCCAGGTGTGGACGCCAAGATTATCGATCTTGAGAGCGGCGCGGATCTGCCGTTCGGCGGCGAAAAAGAGGGCGAGCTAGTGGTCAAGGGGCCGATGGTGATGAAGGGCTACTGGAACCAGCCGGCCGAGACCGAAAACTTGTTCACCCCAGATGGCTGGATGCGCACCGGCGATATCGCCAAAGTCGACGCGGACGGCTTTTTCTTCATCGTGGATCGCAAGAAGGATATGATCAACGCATCGGGCTTCAAAGTGCTGCCGCGCGATGTCGAGGAGGTGCTGTTCACGCACCCCAAGGTGCTCGAAGCGGTGGTGGTGGGCGTGCCAAACCCCAAGCGCGGCGACGATACGGTCAAGGCGTATGTGGTACTCCAGCCAGGGCAGAGCGCTACGCCGGACGAGATCCGCGAGTTCTGCAAGCGCGGTCTGGCGAGCTACAAGGTCCCGCGCGAGATCGAATTCCGCGATGAGCTGCCGAAAACGCTGGTTGGCAAGGTGCTGCGGCGAGTGCTGCTCGAAGAGGAGAAGCAGCGCGCGTTGTCCACAGATGGGCACAGATAACCACAGATGCTGGCCATATGCCTCGATCAAATTGTATATATAGCGATCGTAGATGACCCCTTTTCTCCGCTCGTAGGTTAGGTATATCTGTGTTTATCTGTGGACACACGCCCGGAAGTGCGAGAGCTACGAGTCAGGGATGAGGAGCGACGCCGGTGGCTGAGCCAGAGATAACCGACGTGACGTGCGGCGCGTGCGGCACCGTGTTCCCCGCCGAGCCGACGCTGATCGATGCCGCCGAGCGGCCGGATCTGCTCGCCGCGCTGCGCGATGGCACACTGCCGCAGCCGCAGTGCCCGCAGTGTAACACCGCCTACCGCGGCGAGTGGCCGCTGCTGATCCACGATGCCAGCCGCAAGCTGGTGCTGTTCTCCGCCGGCGACCCGGACGCCGGCGAGCAGCAGGTGCGCGAGCTGGTGCAGCAGGCGATCTATGCGCTGATGGAACGTCTGCCGGACTCGCACGACCGGCCGTACCTCGGCGATGTCGAGGTGTTCCTGAGTCGCCAGGGCCTGCGCCGGGCGCTCCAACGCGCAGATCGAGCAGCGGCGCTGCGGGGGAGCCAGCAGCCAGCAGCCAGCAGCCAGCAGCCGCAGATCGAAGACCCCGCGCCCAACCGCGATGTCGTGCTAGCTGCGGGCTTTGGCTCGCAGAAGCAAAATGCGGCACCCACGCCGAACATCATGCCCGGCGGTGCGGTGCTAGGGCTGAGCGATGAGGCATACCAGGCGCTGATCGGCAGCGACGGCGCGGACTCGCTGCTCGCGGCGATTCGGCAGCACCCCTCGCTGCTCGACCCGTGGGCCGACGATGACATCGCGATCCGCGCCGAGGCGGCGCTCGATGAGGGCAATGAGTTCGCCGCCGAGCGCGCCGAGCTGCGCCGTGTATCGCTCGTCGAGCAGCGCGCCGCGCTGCTGGACTCGGAGATGCTGCGCCCCGGACTCCAGACGCTGCTGCGCGCCACGGACGATGAGACGCTCGCCGCCCTGATCGACGCGCAGCCGGCGCTGCTGAGCCACGAGGCTGCCGCCCTGCTGGCTCGCGCCGCCGAGCAGGCGCGCGAGCGCGGCAATCTGCGGCTGGCGACGCGCGCTGACCAACTGCTCGACGCGCTGCGCGAGGTGCGCGCCGGTCTCGAAACGTAGGGTAATTGTCCATGAGCTGGAAACGCACGCAGCGGGGGGTTGGGGCGTGCACTGCGCGCAGTCGAAGGGGCGCAACCCTCGAATCATTCCCTCTTCTTCTCCGGTAGGATTGCTGAATCGCCAATCGTCAATTTCGGAATACCATATGCTTGATTTCTTCGAATTCGCCGTGCGTCCGCGTGTCGTCTTCCGTCCCGGCATGGCGCGCGAAGTTGGAGATGAGCTGCGCCTGATGGGCGTGCGTCGCGCATTCATCGTCGCCGACGACGGCGTTGCCGCTGCGGGGCTGCTAGACGGCGTGCGCGATGGGCTGCGGCGCACGGTCACGGTGGTCGGCGAGTTCACCGATGTCCCGGCGAATTCATCGGTGGCGGCGGTGGAGCGCGGCGCAGCATTGGCCCGCGATGCCGGCGCCGATCTGCTGGTGGCCGTCGGCGGCGGCTCGCCGATCGATACCGCAAAGGCGATGCGCATTCTGCTGACCGAGGGCGGCGCGCTGCTTGACTGGCAGGGTTACAATCTGCTGGAGCGGCCGCTCATACCGCTGGTGGCCATCCCGACCACCGCCGGTACCGGCTCCGAGGTGACGAGCTGGGCCGTCATCCGCGATGAGGCGGCGGCGGTCAAAATGGCATTCTCCTCGCCATTCCTCGCGCCGGATCTGGCAGTGCTGGACCCCGAGCTGACCCGCGGGCTGCCGCCGCGACTGACCGCCGCCACCGGCATAGACGCGCTGGTCCACGCGATAGAGAGCTACGTCGGTACCAACGGCAACCCGATGGTGGATGGGCTGGCGCTCAAGGCGGCCGCGATGGTACACGATAACCTGATCGATGCGGTGCACAACGGCGCGAACATGGACGCCAGAGCCAACATGTTGATCGCCTCGTGTCTGGCGGGGATCGCCTTCTCGAGCGGCGGCGGCAACCTCGGTATCGTCCACGCGCTGGCCCACAGCGTCGGCGGGATGTTCGAGGTTCACCACGGCACGGCCAACGCGATCTTTCTACCCCACAGCATCGGTTTCAACGCGCCAGCGGCCGCCGACCGATACGCGCAGATCGCCGCGGCGCTCGGCATCGCCACGCAAGGTAGGGCGCAGCAGGCGGTGCTGGCGGAGACTGCGGAGCTGCTCGATGCGCTCATCGCCGAGAGCGGGCTGCCGACCAAGCTGCGCGAGGTCGGTGTGCCGCGTGACGCGCTGCCGGCCATTGCCGAGCTGAGCCTGAGCGACGCCGCGATGTTCACCAACCCGCGACAACCGACGTACGACGAGGCGCTCGCGCTGCTTGAGCGGGCGTACTAGCGCAATTGACTATCGACTATTGACCATTGACTATTGCCGAACGCAGCCCCGAGATCTTCTTTTCCCACTCAGAGTATTGAGAGATCGACGATTGGGCAGCAGTTCAGACCAACAGATGGCACAGCGATGAGGCGGACCGCAGCGGTCGCACGCGATCGCGGCGCACGATGAGGCGCACACCTTCGATACTGCGGCGCTGTCTGCTCGGCGCGCTGTTCAGGCTGCTGCTCGTCATCGCCGCCTATCAGCTCGCGCCCACGCTGCGGCTATCGATCGGCGCGCCAGGCGACCGCGTTTTTCTCACCGTCAGCGAGGGCCGCGCCGCCGATGACTCGGACGCATGGTACGGCGATGAGTTGACCCCCGACTCGCCGACCGGCCGCAGCCGCTGGACCCACCCCGCTGCCGCCCTGCGCATCCCGGCGCTGGACGGCGCGCCGCGGCAGCTGTCCGTCACCGCGCAGGGCTGGCCGGACGATGTGATCGGCACGCAGACGCGCCAGCCGACGATCGCGGTCCTGCTAGACGGCGCGCGCGTCGGCAGCTTCACCCCAACCCCCGGCTGGCGGACCCACACCGTCGCGCTGCCGGCGCGCGCCCCCGGCGACGCGACGATCGCGCTGGTGGCCTCGGACGTCTTCACCAACACCCAGCGCTACACCGATGACGTGCGTCCGAAGGGGGTGCGCGTGGCCACGATCGCGCTGACGCCAGCTATGGCGCTCGGGCCAACGATCCCGCCGGGCGCGCCGCTGCTGTGGCTGGCGCTGGTCGGGGCGCTGCTTGGTGCAGCACTGCCTGGCGGTCCGCCGGATGCACGGCGTGCGGAGCGGGCCGCCGTGGCGCTCGCCGCGCTGCTGCTGACACTCGGCGCACTGCTGGCCAGAATATGGCTGATGGCGGCGCTGCCAGCCGTGGCGCTGGCCGCGCTCGCGCTGCTGGCGTGGTGTCGGCGCGGCTGGATCCGCGATATGGTATCGGCGTTGGTCGGGCGATACCGGCGCGGCAGCGCCATCGACTACGGCCTCGTAGCGGGGGGTGTGAGCGGGGCGTGGTACGCCGCAGCGCAGGCGATAGCGCTCGTTTTCCCGTGGCTGGCCGGCTGGGCGGCCCTGATCGGCGGGGCTGCGGTCGCTTGGCTGCTCGTCTATCTTGGGAGGTTCGCGCGCGCCCCGACTGGACACAGCAAGCTGCGGCCTTACGGATTATGGTGGCACGAGGGTACGCCGGGGCGATGGAGCGGTTGGTGGGGCTGGGTGCTGGCGCTGGCGCTGGCCGGGTGGCTCGGCTGGGGCTGGTGGTCGATGGCGGGGCAGACGTACGTCGGCCACGCGGACTACGCCGATAACGCGGTGGTGGCGCGCAACCTGGTAGCGGGGCGCGGCTGGGTTGTGGATTATGTCACGCAGTTCTACACCCTGTACCGTGGCGTGACCCGGCCGCAGGAGACCTGGCCACTGCTGCAGCCGGTCTGGATCGCGCCGTTCTTCGCGCTGTTCGGGCCGCAGGCGTGGGCCGCCAGGCTACCGAATGTGGTCTTCTCGGCGCTGCTCGGCTGGCTCATCTACCGCTATGGCGCGCGCTGGTGGGATCAGCGAACCGGCGCGCTGGCGGCGCTGCTGCTGCTGACCAACTATCTGTTCTTCCGGCTCCAAATCTACACCACCAGCGACCTGGCGTTTGTGGCGTTCGCCTTCGCGGCGATGGCAGGGCTGGTGGAGGACGCGAGACCACGAGACCGCGAGACCGCAAGACCCGGAGAGCGCACAGCCACGAGCGCGACGCACAGCTGGCGGCCGCTGCTGATCGCTGGCATCTGGACCGGGCTGATGCTGCTGCAGAAACCTGGCGGCGGCGCGATGCTGGCGCTCGGCATTGGTCTGTGGCTGCTATGGCACGGCTGGGCTGACTCTGACGGCGGGGTGTGGCGGCGAGTGCGGCGCGCGCTGGTGCCGGCTGCCGTCTGGGCCGGCATGGCGCTGGCGATCCTCGCGCCGCTGCTGATCTACAACATGGCGGTCTTCGGGCGGCCATTCCACTCGACCGAGTCGACCGACGCGTGGGTGATCGGGTACACCTCGTGGGATTCCATCTACGACGTCTACACCGATGAGGGTGGGCTGGCGGGGGGCGGCGCGCCTGACCGCAGCTGGCTGCTACGCTGGGGCTACGACCGCGTCGGGGGCAAAATCGTGGGGCAGATTGCTTCGATCCGCGACTATCTGCTGCCTTCGTGGCCGGGCGGGCCGCTGGACGGCGCGCTGTTCTCGCGGCCGGAGAAGCCAAAGCTGCTGTTCGACGTGCTGGCCTGGCTCGCGCCGTTTGGGGTGCTCGCGGCGCGGCGCGCGCGGGGGGCGGCGCGGCGGCTGGCGGGATTGCTTGCGGCGGCATATCTGCCATACGCCGCGTTTCTGGTGCTGTACTGGCACGCCAATGAGGATCGCTACTGGGTGGCGCTGATGCCCTGGATCGCACTGTACGGCTGCGCCGCGCTGTGGCGGCTCTCCGATGCGCTGGCACGGCGGCGGCTGCCGGCGATCGGCGCTGCGCTGGTGCTGGCGGCGGCGATGGCCACCTGGCTGCCGAGCGCGCCCGATGTCTGGCGCAAGACCAATTTTGAGCCGCAGCTCTACGCCGCCGATATCGATGCATACGCCTGGATCGCCGCCAACGCGCGCGACGGCGAGGTGACCATGACCCGCGCGCCGTGGCAGCTCACGTGGCACAGCCGCCGCCCGGCGCTGATAGTGCCTAACACCACTGACCGGACGACGCTGCTCAGGCTGGCGCGCTACTACGGCGTGCGCTACCTGGTGTTCGACAGCCTGCAAAATCCATCGCCCGATGTCAGCAAGATGCTGGCGCGCATGGTCGCCGACCCGCAGCTCGGGTTCCGCGAGGTCCACCGCTCGCCGGTGATGCGCGCCGTGGCCAAGGACGGCAGCGCGCTCGATCTGCGCACCGAGATCTACGCCTTCCCGGCGGACTACGGCGGCGTGACGCCCATCCCCGCCGACGCTGCGCAGCCGCAGCCGTGGCGGCGTGCGGCTCCGTAGTTCTTCACCGCCGTCTGCGCCTAGCCGCGACAACGCCAGCACGGTGGCATCGCGGGCGGCGAGCCCTTGACAGGACTCGCCCCTCGCAATATAATTCAACCAGTTAGTTTATTTATCGACGCTGACATACGCCGGAGCGAACTATGCACGAACCGAACACGCGCCGCCGCCGCACGCACGACGCCACCGCCACACGGACAGCCATCCTCGACGCTGCTGAGACGATATTCGCCGAGCAAGGGTTCGCTGGGGCGCGCATCGACGCGATCGCCGCGCGCGCAGATTCGAACAAGAGTCTGATCTTTCAATACTTCGATGATAAGCTCACGCTCTACGCCCAGGTGCTCCAGCGGACCGAGGCCGAGACGACGGCGCTTCAGGCCAGCTTATTCGCGCCACTGCTGACGCACGTCGATCTGGCGACCGACGCGCAGCAGCTCCGCACATTCCTAACGACGGCATTCGGTGCCGTGTTCGACCATCTGCTCGCGCGCCCGCAGCTGCTGCGCATCTTGCAGTGGGAGCTCGCCGAAGGGTGGAAGACCTATGCGCAGATCAGCCCGCAGCTGCCGGTCGACCACATCGATCAGCTCGCGTCGATCTTCGACGCAGCGCAGCGCGCCGGTCTGGTTCGCTCGGCCTTCTCACCAGTGGTGCAGCTGACGATGGCGCTTCAGACCTGCCAATCGTACCTGGCCAGCCTGCCGCTGTATCAGGTACTCATGCCCAATCAAGATATGTCCTCCACCGCAGCGATCGCCGCCGCCCGACAGCACATCATCACTGCGATCGTCGCGGGGATCTTGGTTGACCCGCCGCGACCGATCGAGCACGAGGAGCCCCAATGATCATCGCAATTATTGCACCCGGAAGCCGCGGCGATGTCCAGCCGTATGTGGCGCTCGGCGCTGGATTACACGCCGCCGGGCATACGGTTCGCCTCCTGACCACCACCGATTTTCGCGACCTCGTCACCGCCTACGGTCTCACCTTCGTGGCTATCGGCGGGGACGTGCAGGCCGCAGCGCAGAGCCAGATGGCGGATCTGCTGGCGCAGGGCGACCTGCGCAAGATTCTGGCGAGCACTGGGCGGGGGGCACAGCAGATGGCCGAGGCTTCGGCGGTCAGCGGTCTGGCGGCCTGTCAGGATGTAGATCTCCTCATCGGCGGGCTCGGCGGGCTATTCATCGGGCTGGCGCTGGCGGAGAAAGTGGGCGTCCCATTTGTGCAGTCCTACCTCGTTCCATTCACGCCGACGCGGGCGTTTCCAAGCGCTCTGACACCGCTGCCGCAGACTCCATGGACGACATGGGCGAACGGGCTCTCACACCGCTTGACCCAGCAGATGCTGTGGCAGATGTTTCGCAAGGCGGATATTAAGGCGCGCGCTCAGGTGCTCCATATCAGGCCATCGCCGTTCTGGGGGCCGCCGATCGCGCGGGCTGGACGCGGGGAACCGATCCTCTACGGCTATAGCCCGCAGGTGATCCCACCGCCCGCCGATTGGGACGCATCGATCCACGTGACCGGCTACTGGTTCCTGGAGCCGCCCGCAGCCTGGGAGCCACAAGCCGATCTGGTGCGGTTCCTTGACACCGGCGCGCCGCCGGTCTACATTGGGTTTGGTAGCATGGCCAGCAGCGCCCCTGGTGCTGCAGCCGAGCTCGTGGTGCAGGCGCTGGCGCGCGCCGGGCAGCGCGGCGTCATGTATGCGGGCTGGGGCGGGCTCAGCCGCGAGCACCTGCCAGATCACGTGTTCATGACTGAGTCGGTGCCCCACAGCTGGCTGTTTCCGCGCATGGCCGCCGTCGCCCACCACGGCGGCGCTGGCACGACGGCGGCGGGGCTCGCGGCGGGGATTCCGTCGATCGTCATCCCCTTCTTCGGCGACCAGCCATTTTGGGGGGCGCGCGTGCAGGGTCTGGGCGTGGGTCCGCGCCCCATCCCCCGCCGACGGCTCACCAGCGAGAATCTCGCCGAGGCCATCGGCATCGCCACGTCCGACACCGCGATGCAGCAGCGCGCGCGCGATCTTGGGGAGCGCATTCGCGCCGAAGATGGCATCGCCGCGGCGGTGGCGGTCATCGAGCGGCGGCCCTAGCGCGCCCTCGCGCGTCGCCCCGCCCGCTCGCGCTTGCTTCATCCTGCATGGGCGGAGCAAGCGCTTGGCATGGCACTCCTCCCAGCATCGCCCCGTCGCCCCGCCCCCCTCCCCGCCCATCGCGCCGTCGTCCCTCCCCCCTCCCCGCCCATCGCCCCGCCCCCCTCCTCGCGCCCGTCGCTCCTCCTTCCCCACTGCACGTCCCACTCTCCCCTTCGCGCCCTCGACAAACTGCTACTTGACTATTTTCAACAGAGTGATATTATTCTCTATGTTGATTGGCATTTTAAATCAGTGCCGAGCAAATTTAAGAATATATTACCTGCTCGCGCCCACGGCGATGCCGCTCGAAAAGGAGAGTCTATGAACCCACTGCTCACCACGTGCCCGGTCTGCGGGCAGGCGCTGCACGCCACCAGGCTACACTGCGGCGCGTGCCACACCGGCATCGAAGGCCAGTTCTCGCTCGGGCGGCTCGGGCGGCTCTCGCGCGATCAGCTCGATATGGTGGAGCTGATCGTCAAACATCGCGGCAATATCGGCGCGGTAGCGGCCGAGATGAAGGTCGCCTACAACACTGCCCGCAGCCGCCTCGATGACCTCGTCGGCACCATGGGCTTCGGTGCCGCCGCCGAACCACCCCCGCCGATCGACCGCAAGGCGATCCTGGAGCGGCTGGCCAAAAAAGAGATCAGTGCCGAGGAGGCCATGGCGCAGCTCGGGCAGACGGGGGGCAGTTGATGGCTATCCCTGAAGAGCGACTGCACATCCTCAGACAGATCGAGAGCGGCGAGCTGAGCGCCGATGACGCCGCGCTGCTGATCGAGGGCGTCGATACCGGGCAGCTGCGCGACCGCCCGCTCGCCAAGGGCCGGCCCCGCGCGCTCAGGGTGCTGATCACCGATAGCACCACCGGGCGGCAGAAGATCAACGTCACTATCCCAGCCGGGCTCGTCGATGTTGGGGTACGCCTGGGGGCCAGATTGCTGCCGCGCGAGGCCAATGTCCCGACCGACCAGATCCTCGGTGCGCTGCGCGACGGGCCGCTTGGGATTCTCCACCGCTTCGAAAACCTAGACGACGGCGAGACGATCGAAATCGTGATTGAGTAATACCAGGAGGAGACTATGACAATCTCAACCCACGACGCCCCAGACACGATGCATCTGATGATGCGCTCGTGCAGCGGCGACCTACACATCGAAGTCCACGATGACCGCACCGTGATCATCCGCGCCGAGAATGACGGCTGGAGCGAGCAGACCGAGGGCGGCATGCTGGTGAGCGCAGATGGCGACTGCACCATCACGCTACCCCAGGATACCACCGTCGAGATCGGGCACGTCGATGGCGACCTGGATGTGAGCGGGGTCGTGCGACTGATCGTCGGCAAGGCCAGCGGCGATGTGACCATCAGCGATGTCAAAGCCGTCGACATGCACGAGGCGATCGAAGGCAGCCTGACGCTCAGCGGCATCGAGCAGGCGCGCGCCGCCATTGTTCGCGGCGATCTCGAGGCCGACGAAGTTGCGGCGCTGCTGATCAGCGAGGTCGTCAATGGCGACGCCGACCTGGAGCGCTGCGGCACGATCGAGATCCGGCGCGTCGACGGCGACCTGACCGCTTCGACGATCGGCGAGCTGACCACAGCCACCGTCGGCGGCGACCTGACGGTCTCGCGCGCCAGACACACCGTCCGCTTCGGCGAAGTCAGCGGCGACGTCAGCATCAAGGAGTCGTCCGAGGCCGAGATCAGCGGCAACCAGGCCGGCGGCGAGCTGTACGTCGAGACGGTGCGGGCGCTGCAGCACGGCGAGGTCGGCGGCGATGCCAATGTGCGCGGCGTGAGCGGCGATGTCCGGCTTGGCAGCATCGGCAGCGACGCCAAGGTCCGCGAGGTTGGCGGCGGCACCTTCATCGGCAACGTCGGCGGCGACCTGCAATTACGCGGCGGCAGCACCGTCGAGGTCGGCGGGGTCGGCGGCGATCTCCAGCTGGCGGCGATCTTCGCCCCCGGCAGCCGCACCAAGCTGGCAGTCGGCGGCGACGCGCAGATCGAGCTGCCGGACGAGCCGAACCTGACGATCAACGCCTCGACTGGCGGCGACATTCGCAACCGGCGGCAGGTCCTGGCGCGCGGCGGCAGCTTCACCACGATTTACGGTGCCGGCGAGGCGATGCTTGAGCTGGCGATCGGCGGCGACCTGGATCTGCGCGGGCCACAGCCGCGCAACTCCAGCGCCTGGTCGGGCGACTGGGAGCACTCGTTCGACCGCGGCATGGGCGCGTGGGGCGAGGAGTTCGGCCGGCGGATGGAGCGCTGGGGCGAGGAGTTCGGCCGCGAGATGAACAAGTGGGGCGAGGAGTTTGGCCGCGAGATGAATGAGCGCGGCGAGCGACTCGGCCGCGAGATGAATGATCGCGGCGAGGAGTTTGGCCGGCGGATGGAGAGCGAGATCGGCGGCGAGGCCCGGCGCGCCGAGGCATGGTCCAGGAGGGCACAGCGCCGCGCCGAGCGGGTGCGGCAGCAGGTTGGCGAGCAGATCCGCGACGCCGAGCAGCAGGTCAGGGGGGGCGGCAAGGTCAAGGTGCGGATCAACGACCGCGAGTGGGGCTTCGACATCCAGAAGCTGCAGCAGATGAAGGAGCAGGCCAAG